>CAMDVP010000254.1 GCA_945877525.1 uncultured Clostridia bacterium
GAAGGGCAAGCAGAGCTACCAGGGGCACATGTTTGCCAGGCTGCTGGCATTCAGCAACGGTGACCTACAATCCCTCTACGACCGCAGCGATGGCTTCTACCGCCGTCAATTGATTCTGACCACCAGGGGCAAAGCGCCCGACCGGGTAGACGACCCCGATCTGGCAGCCAAGCTCTGCACAGAGCTGGAGGGTATCCTGCTGTGGGCGTTTGAGGGCTTGCAGAGGCTGGTGGACAATCAGTTCCGTTTCACCGAAAGCGAGCGTGCTCGGCATAACCGCGAAGTGCTCAAGCAGGACGGCAATAATCTGCTGATGTTTCTGGAATCGGAGGACTATATCCAGTTTGACCCGACCTGCTCCGTAACCTCCAAGGAATTGATGGCCGTGTATGATGTCTGGTGCGACGACAACGGCTTCACCCCGCTGAAAGCCAGGACGGTGTCCGACTACCTGGTCGCGAATGCTACGAAGTACGGCATCGAGCACACCAACAATGTGTACAGTGTGGATGGCCGACGCGTGTGGGGGTTCAAAGGGATCAAGTTGATGCTTGACTCCGGCATCCGTAGTAAAGGCGGACTCCAGCGAGTATATCCCAAGGATAACCCTTTCTCATAACATATAAGGATACCGACAGAATCCTATGTACATACATACACAGCAACGTTAAAGCCGTATGTATGTACGCAGCATATCACCCTAAACACTATAATAAAAGGAGTTACTTCATGTACCGCAGAACAGCAAAACCTCAGCCAGAGCCTTATCCTGACAAGCAGAAGCCAGAACGGTCCTATCCATCCATGACCATGACAGTGGAAGAGATGGCGGACGAGCTTCACATTTCCAGACCGACCGCCTATGAACTTGTCAAGCGAAGCTGCTTTCCTGCGTTCCGGATTGGCAGCAGAATTCTTGTGAACCGCAAGGGGCTGCAAGCATGGATTGACGGTGAGTGCGAGAAGGATGTTTCCTGACCCATCCAGACGACCGAATGAGACATTGCCCCCGGACACCTGATGTGTTATGATGAAGCCGGATGGGTTGAACCATCCGTGCATCTTGATAACTGAATCAGAGTGAACCGGGGGCATTTGCGTAAATAAGGAGGATGCACAATGCCCCGACAGAAACTGAACAAACGCGCCGATGGGCGCTATGCCTGTAAATTCGATGGACGCTTCTTCTACGGTAAATCAGCCGCGGAAGCCATGCGAAAGCGGGATGAATACATCCACGAATGTGAGCAGGGATTCAACCCGCATTTTGCGGACATCACGCTGTATGAATACGGAATGGACTGGCTGGATGTCTACCGCAGCAAATGCAATCCCAGCCAGCGCAGGCAGTATGAGACCTTCATCGAATACGCGGCGTCACATATCCGAGCCAAGCTGGTGCGGGATGTGACAGCCACCGATGTGCAGCGGCTTTTCAACACACTGGATGGCTATTCCCAGAGCCATATCACGAAATTCACCTCCACCATCCGCAGCCTGTTCAGGGCGGCGGTGCAGGATGGGGTGATCATTCGCAGCCCGGCGGAAATGGCACAGCCCCCGAAGGGAACCTTCGAGGGCCATCGCATGCTGGAAGAATGGGAGCAGGAGCTGATCGAGAAAAACTGGCAGGGCCACGACTTTGGCAGGGCAGCCATGGTCATGATGTATGCCGGGCTTCGCCGCGGCGAGGTGCTGTACCTGGATGTGGACAGGGATGTGGATTTCGAAAAGAGGATCATCCATGTCCGGGGAGCGGTTTCCTTCGCCAAAGGGAATCAGGGCACCATTACGGATGGTAAGACGAGCAACTCCCAGCGGACGATTCCACTGGCTGAACCGTTAGTGAGCGTTCTGCAGGGGCACCATGGTCTGCTGTGTACCAAGGAGGATGGCTCTGTCATGACGCAAGCGGCCTTCGATCGGAAGTATGAGTCCTTCATCAACTACCTGGAGCTTCAGCTAAACGGCTGCACCCGTGGGTGGTATGGAAAAAAGAAGGAACACAGGGAGCTGCTTGCAAGAGGGGAGAAGCTGCCGCCCTGGTGCGAGGTGAACATCCGCTGCCACGACTTCCGCGTGACCTTCTGCACGATGTGCTTCAATGCGGGGATTCCGCCCAAGACAACGCAGGCGTGGATGGGCCATGCGGACACGACGCTTGTCATGAACCTGTACACCCGGCTGACGAAGGAGAAGGAAAAGGCGGATGCACTGAAGCTGGATGGATTCCTGCGCAGCAGGAAGGCTGCTGACTACCAGGATGATTCGGCAAAGGCCTCGTAAGCCTTGAAAATAAAGGGTTTGTGGCACCTTTGCTCTGACTACTTGCAGACTCCCTGAACAGTCATGCCTGACTACTTTTTGACTACTTTCAGGCCATATCATGGGGTAAAATGGCGTGAAAATCCGTTTTCCGGGTCTTGGTGGTTCGGCGCAGATCCAGGCTGGACACCGTGAAACCGGGCCAAAACGGGAAAAATGCGCGCCGAAACATACAAAAAAGATCGGATTTTCATCCGGTCTTTGCGTCTGGGTGAGAAGATTCGAACTTCCGGCCTCTTGAACCCCATTCAAGCACGCTACCAAACTGCGCCACACCCAGATATGCTTTTCGTTCGCCATGCTGTCCAGCGAACGAAATAAAGTATATCAGATGAATGCCCTGATGTCAAGCCTTTTTGTAAAAAAAAATCCTTTTGTGCGCATATGGAAAATAAGCCGCTCTCAGTATCGCAGAAAAATGCGGGCGCGCCTGCGGGAAGGCTGTGAGACGGACGATTTCACAGTACAGGGAAAAAACAATCGTAATTCTTCCAAAGAGGTTGACAGGCGGCGGCGGATGCGTTATAATACCGCCATCACCGAGGAAAGGGGAAAGCACCATGAAGAGGTTCGCTGCTATGATGTCCATGGATATGTGCATGCGCCGCATGTGCATGCCTTTGTGCGTTCATTCTTCGATGGGCTTTCAGATAAACGGATGACCCGCTCCTGATGGAACGGTTTGCATCCGGTCGGGAAGGGGAGCCTCATCGGAGGCTTCCCTTTTTTGACATCTTCCCCCTATTTCCTGGTGAAAGGAGTCCTTATCCGATGAACGATGCAGCCAAGCGCCTGGTTCGGTCGAACCGGGAAAGCAGACGAATGTGACCGCGCCTGTCGCGTTCCGCCGTCATGAAAAACTGGATCGAAATCAAAAAAGGAGAGATTGTCATGAAGAAGTTCCTGTCTCTGGTTCTGGCTGCCCTGCTGGTGCTGTCCTCCGTTTCCGCCCTGGCTGAAGGGCTGCAGATCGCCGTTCCCAACGACGCTACCAACGAGGGCCGCGCCCTGCTGCTGCTCCAGGCAAACGGCATTATCACCCTGAAGGAAGAGGCCGGCGTCACTGCCACCAAGGAAGACATTGCCGAGAATCCCCTGGGCATTGAAATCGTCGAGGTTGAGGCCGCCATGGTGCCCAATGTGCTGGCTGATGTGGATTACGCCATCATCAACAACAACTACGCCCTGGACGCGGGCCTGAACCCCGTGGCCGATTCCCTGCTCATTGAGACCGCCGAGTCTCCCTATTCCAACGTGCTGTGCGTGAAGGAAGGCAACGAGACCTCTGACGAGGCCAAGGCCCTTGCCGCCGCCCTGTGCAGCCAGAAGGTAGCCGACTACATCACCGAGACCTACGCCGGCGCCGCCGTGTCCGTGGTGGCCGAACCCACCGATGGCTTCGACCCCACCGTTGATTACGCTGCCCTGGATGGCAAGGTCATCTCCATCGCCGCTTCTCCCACGCCCCATGCCCAGATCCTGGCCGTGGCTGCCGAGATCCTGGCCGAGAAGAACATCACGCTGGATATCATTGAATTCGCTGACTATGTGCAGCCCAACATGGTGGTGGAGAGTGGCGAGGTGTTCGCCAACTACTTCGCCCACATTCCCTATCAGGAGAACTTCAACGCCGAGAACGGCACCCACATCGTGGTGGTTGCTCACATCCATGTGGAGCCCATGGGTCTGTATGCCGGCAAGCAGGCCGACCTGACCGCCCTGACCGTGAACAAGTAATACGCCTGCAACGGGACACACCGGCTGAGTGAGCAGCCGGTGTGCCCTTGTGTTTATGAGGAGAGCTTCCGCATGATCGAAATCAGCAATCTGACCAAGAGCTTTA
>CAMDVP010000255.1 GCA_945877525.1 uncultured Clostridia bacterium
TTCCGCCTTCTCCGCCATCATCGCGGCCATCATTCTCCCCAACTTCTATTCCACGATTACCAGGGGCATCCCCCAGGCCGGGCCCTGGTGGGGCTATGCCACCAGCATCGCCACGCTGATCTGCGCGCTGTTCGCGCCCATTTTCGGCACCCTGGGCGATTACCGCGGGTATAAAAAGCGGCTGTTCACCGCCTTTGCGCTGCTGGGCATCGTGGCCACCGCGGCGTTGAGCTTTACCGCCAACTGGAAGCTGATGCTTGTGCTTTACATTTTCGGCACCATCGGCTTTAACGGCAGCTGCGTGTTCTACGACGGCTTCCTTCCCGACGTGACCACCGACGACCGCATGGACACTGTGTCTACCTACGGCTACGGCCTTGGATACATCGGCGGCAGCACCATTCCCCTGGTCATGGCGCTGATTCTGATTCTCTTCGGGGAATCCTTCGGCGTGTCCTCCGACCTGGCCTGCCAGATTTCCTTCATGATCACCGCCGTCTGGTGGCTGGTGTTCACCATTCCCATGTGGCGGCATGTGCATCAGGTGCATGCCATCGAGCCGGAAGGCAACGTCCTTCGCCAGACCCTGCACCGCATGGGCAGCGTGATGGGGCGCATTGCGAAAAGCCGCGGATTGCTGCTTTTCCTTCTGGCGTATTTCTTCTATATTGACGGCGTGGGCACCATTATCCACATGGCCACCATCTTTGGGCAGAACATGGGGCTGGACAGCACCGCGCTGATTGTCATCCTGATGGTGGTGCAGCTTGTGGCCTTTCCCTGCGCCATCGCCTATGGCAAGCTGTCAAAGCGCTTCGGCGTGCGCGGGATGATTCTCTTCGGTATTGTCACCTACATGGTGGTGTGCCTGGTGGCGCTGGCCCTGGAGCCCCTGCGCCGCATCGGGCAGGGTGCGCTGATGGGCGGCTTCATCTTCCTTGCGGTGCTGGTAGGCACAGCCCAGGGCGGTATTCAGGCCCTTAGCCGCAGCTATTATGGCAAGCTCATTCCCGCCGACTCGGCCAACGAGTTTTTCGGCTTCTTCGACATCTTCGGCAAGTTCTCCGCGGTGGTGGGGCCTGCCCTGTTCTCCCTGGTATGGAGTGCCACGCAGCAGGTGTACCTGGGCATTATTCCGGTTCTGCTGATGTTTGTGGCCGGTCTCGTGCTGTTCCTGTGCGTTCCCAGGGACATGAAGAAGATTGCCCAGTAATACTCATTTCCACTCAAAAAACATCCTCCGCTTGGTTTCACTCATGCGGAGGATGTTTTTGTATTTGGACTATGCCTTGTATTTCTCATAAATCCGCCTGTACGCCGCCACGAGAAGCGGAAGGCCGATCACAAAGCCTGCAATGAGCAGAATCAGCGCAGCCACGTCATTCCACAGGCCAAGAAACGCCGATAGCCAAAGCGGCAGGGAGAAGATGATCCACATCCGTCCGTTGGCGCGGTTGTAGGCAGGAATATCCGCAATCTCCGATTCCTCCACCGTCGAACCCGACCAGAACCACATGGGCTTTTTCCGATGCCATGCGTAGATTCCAATCGCTGTAAATACGGCGCTGCACGGCGCCATAATGAAAAGCCATTCTGCTTGTTCCATCGCTGCTTTTCTCCGATCATCCCAGCCTGGCCATGCTTCTCGTCCGTATACGCCGCTTCAGTCGCGTTCCGCCTCGCACAGAAGCTCGCCCATGGCCTGGGCGATGTTCCCCACCTCCCGGGACAGGGTGCATACATGGGGTACCTCCTCCAGCCAGAGAACGCCCTTCTTCTTGCTGCTCACCCCGCGGACAATCACCTCCGCGCTGTCCTCGCTAACGGTTTCGTCCGCGTAGGACTGCACCGCCAGCACCGGGCAGGTGACAGCATGCAGGTTGCGCCGGGCCAGGTGAATCAGGTGATTCAAATCCGCAGCCGTGCGGGTGGGAAAGCCGGGATAGCCGTAGTCATAGCGCTGGTCCAGCATGGCCGCCCGCTCAGGGTCGCCCTTCCATGGAATCGTCTTGACAAACATCGACGCGGGCCGCGCCAGGAACATCAGGCGATTTTTCACTGCCATGGGCGCGGAAATCGGCACGCAGGCCGTTACCTGCATCTGCTCGGCCACAATCAGCGCCAGATCGCCGCCCATGCTCAGCCCTGCCACGCTGACCCGCGGGCACCGTTCCTTCATCTCCAGCACGGCGGTCTTGGCCGCCTGCAGCCAGTCCTGCCAGGTAAAGCGGGCCATGTCCTCCATGGAGGAGGCGTGTCCGGGCAGGTTGATGCCCCGCACGGTAAAGCCCTGGGCATTCAGCGCCTCTCCCAGGGGACGCATGTGTCCTGCCGAGCCGGTAAATCCGTGGAACAGCACCACGCCGTGCCGCCCGCCCTCCAGCAGAAAGGGCTGGCATTCCGCTGCGGAAAAATCCTTCACAGGTCGCGTATCCATCGCTTTGCCTCCTCAGCGGTTGATCGCTTCAATGTCCTTCGTTTTGCCCAATAGCACCATTACGTCGCCGGGCTGCACTTTTTCCTCCGCGCCGGGGGACGCGATGAACTGCGCGCCCCGGTGAATGGCAATAACGCTTACGCCATAATTCCGCCGAACGTTGATCTCCACCAGGGTGCGGCCGCACCAGCTGTCCGGGGCCACCACCTCCGCCACCTGGAAGCCGTCGGACAATTCCATCAGATCCAGGATGTTGGGCATCACCAGGGATCGCGCCACGCGCTGGCCCATTTCACGCTCCGGGAACACCACCCGGTCGGCGCCCACCTTGCGCAGCACCTTGGCGTGCAGGTCATCCACCGCCTTGGCCATCACATAGGGCACGCCCTTTTCCTTGCACAGCACTGTTACCAGAATGGAATCCCGGATATTGGAGCCAATTGACACCACCGCCACGTCGAAATTGTGAATGCCGATGGCGTCCAGGGCTGCCTCATCAGTGGCGTCGGCCTGAACGGCCTGGGTCACAAAGGGCGTCACGTCCTCCACATACTGCTCGTTGCGGTCTACAGCCAGCACTTCATAGCCCATTTTGCTCAGGCTGCAGGCCACCCCGGAGCCAAACCGCCCCAGTCCCAGCACCACAAACTGCTTCTTTTCATTTTTCTTCATAGGTCATCCTCCGTCAGCCAATCATAATTTTTTCTTCCGGATATTTCACGGGATCCTTCTCGCTGCGCTGGCGGTTGGCCAGGGCCAGGGCCATGGTCAGCGGGCCGACACGGCCGAAGAACATCATGGGAATCAGCACCGCCTGGCTTACCGGGTGGAGGCTCGGCGTGCCCACGGTAGAAACCCCCACCGTTGCCACGGCGCTGGCCGTTTCAAACAGAATGTCGATAAAGGGACGGCGGTCATTTTCCAGCAGGGTCAGCGCCACCGTGCCGCCGATGAGCACAAGCATGGTGATAAACAGAATTGCCAGCGCCCGGCGCACCAGGTCGGTGGGCAGGCGGCGGCCGAAGATGGTTACATGCTCCTGACCCCGCACCACGCTGATGACGATGAGAATCAGCACGCTCATGGTGGTGGTCTTCACACCGCCACCGGTGGAGGCAGGCGACGCGCCCACGAACATGAGCAGCACGCTGACCAGCTTGGACGCGTCGGTCATGGCGGCCAGGTCGATGGAGTTGAAGCCTGCCGTGCGCATGGTCACCGACTGGAAGAAAGCGTTAAGCAGCTTGCTGCCTGCCCCCGCGCCGTCCGCAGCCAGGGTAGCGGGGTTGTTCCACTCGATCAGGGCATAGCACACCGTACCCCAAACCAGCAGTCCTCCGCTGACCGCCAGCACCAGCTTGGCCTGCAGGGATAAAAGCCGCCAGCGCCTGTGGCGGCCAATCACCTCCAGCACCACCGAAAAGCCCAGGCCGCCCAGCACAATCAGCACGCTGACGGTCAGCAGCACCAGGGGATCGTCCCTAAAGGAGGTCAGGCTGGAATAGTTGCCGAAAAGGTCGAAGCCTGCGTTGCAGAAGGCGCTGACAGAATGAAACAGGCTATAAAACAGGCCCTTGGGCCACCCCAGGCGGGGTACAAAGCGCACCGCCAGCAGCGCAGCGCCGCACAGCTCGATGCATACGGCCATCAAGCCATACCAGCGGGTCAGCTTCACCAGCCCGGAGAGGGTGGCGGTATTCATGGATTCG
>CAMDVP010000256.1 GCA_945877525.1 uncultured Clostridia bacterium
AGAGGGCAGCGCCCTCTGGCGGGGTTTCCAAAGGGGCAGCGCCCCTTTGGCCCGTTCCTCACGGTTCCCCCTCCAGTTCCTCGGCCGTGGCGGGGCGGATGTCCATGCGCCCGTCTCCCTGACGGGCTGCAAGGAGACGGACGTCCTCAGGCGAACCGGCTGCAAAGGGGAATACGTCCAGGGTAGTGGCTGCGCCAAACGCTCCGGCAGGGGAAAGGGCAATCAGGCTGATGCTGCCCGCGTCCTCCCCGAGGGCTAGCTTGCGGCTGCTCAGGCCGCGAAGGGCCTCCTCACAGGCTTCCTGCGGGGTTGCGCCCCGGCGCATCAGCGACACCACCTCATAGGACAGGCAGCCCCGCATTACATCCTCCCCCAGCCCCGTGGCCGCCGCGGCGCCATATCGGCCGTCACAGTAGAACCCGCTGCCCACAACAGGCGAGTCCCCCACGCGCCCCGGCTCCTTCATGAACAGCCCCGAGGTGGACGTGCCGGCAATCAGCCGTCCCGCACCGTCCAACGCCAGCACGCATACGGTATCATGTCCGCGGTAGGCTGTCAGCGGATCGCCCGGACGGAAGGTTTGCGCCGTTTCCCGCCAGCGGGCCATGGCGGACTCGGTGCGCATATCCCGCAGAGGCAGCCCTGCCGAAACGGCAAACTGCTCAGCGCCCCGGCCCGCCAGCAGGCAGTTGGTTTCCCGGCCGCACAGCAGCCGCGCCGCCCGGATCGGGTTGCGGATGTTCTCCGCCGCCATGATGCCGCCGTAGCGCAGGGTTTCGCCATCCATCCAGCCCGCATCCAGCAGCACATGCCCATCCCGTGCGGGTAGGCCGCCGTAGCCTACCGAGCTGTATGCCGGGTTGTCCTCCACCATGGTAATGGCCTTTTCCACCGCGTCCGCGGCCGTGCCGCCTGCCGCAAGCAGCGCATGGCCTGCGGTCAACCCATCATAGCACATTTTCCAGGTGCCGATGATCGCATACATATCATTCGTCTCCTTCATTGAAAAGCTGCTTCAGCGCCGCGAAATACCCCGCGTCGGTCACCTTGTAGCAGTCCTCCGGGGGATACAGCGCGCCCCCAAAGTGAATTTCCGCCCCGTGGGTAGCCGAGGGGTCGGTCACCGTGCGCCGGTGGGACAGGTGAAGCTGCGTGCAGCCCGTCATTTCCGCCAGCTGCCGGGCGTTCTGCAGGGTGATGCCCGCCCCGGGGAGAATTTCGATGGCATTCCCCGCAAAGCGCCGCATTTCCGCAATCACCGCCGCGCCGTAGAAGGCCGCGGGGCTCTGCCCACTGGTCAGCACCCGGGTGACCCCCAGGCGGATCAGCGCGTCCAGGGCCCGCTTCCAGTCGGGCACCACATCGATGGCGCGGTGAAACACCGTGTCCCGCCCCTCCGCCAGGGCCACGAGCTCGCGGGTGCGCGCCTCGTCCACCGAGCCATCCGCATGCAGGCAGCCGAACACCAGCCCATCAGCCCCGGCAGCCAGCAGGTGCCGTGCGTCCCGCAGCATGGTATCAAACTCCGCCTCCGTGTAGCAGAAGCCGCCCTCCCGCGGGCGCAGCATGGCCATAATCGGCAGCGTCGCCCGGGTACGGGCAGCTTCCAGGCATCCGGGCGTGGGGGTCAGCCCGCCCAAAAACAGCGCACTGTTCAGCTCTACCCTGTCCGCACCGCCCAGTGCCGCCTGAATCACATCATCCGCCGAGCCGCAGCAGGCTTCAATCAGCATCACGCACACCTCCGGGTTTATTATAGCAATCCCCTGAGCCTTGGGCAAGGATTTTCCCCATGACTTGACATTTTTCCCCCGCGCGGCTATCATCAAAAGGACTATCCAAAGGAGGAAACCCATGATGAAGCTGATTTCCGGACAGGTGATGGATCAGGAACGCGCGCTCTATGGACTGCAGGATGCAAGGGTGGCAGCCTGCCGCTTTGAAGGCCCTGCCGACGGCGAATCCGCCCTGAAGGAATGCGCCCGCCTGTCCATAGAGGACTGCGACTTTCTGCTGCGCTACCCCCTGTGGCATGTGAAGGATGCATCCCTTGTCGATTGCCGCATGACCGATACCTGCCGCGCCGCCCTGTGGTATGACGAGGATATTCGCATGACTCGCTGCAGCCTGGGCGGCATCAAGGCCCTGCGGGAGTGCCGCCGGATCGCCCTGACGGACTGCACCGCCGACTCCACCGAGTTCGGCTGGTTTTGCCAGGGAATCGACGCGAAGAATCTTGAGCTGCACAGCGAGTATCCCTTCCTGCACTCATCAGACCTGACCCTGGAGGGGCTGCGCCTGACGGGCAAGTATTCCTTTCAGTATGTGGAGAACGCGATCATCCGCAATTCCGTGCTGGACACCAAGGACGCCTTCTGGCACAGCCGGAACGTGACCGTGGAGGACAGCGTGGTGAAGGGAGAATATCTGGCCTGGTATTCCGAAGGGCTGACCCTGCGCCGCTGCCGCATCATCGGCACCCAGCCCCTGTGCTACGCCGAAAGCCTGACCCTGGAGGACTGTGAAATGGTGGACGCGGATCTGTCCTTTGAGAACAGCACCGTCCGGGCCACCCTGCGCGGCCATGTAATCAGCGTGAAGAACCCCACCCATGGTTCCATTGAAGCGGAGGACATCGGGGAAATCATCTGGGACGAGCATCAGCGCCCCGGGGCGGACTGCCGCATTGTGTCCGGGGGAAAAGAGTTCGCACATCCCTGACCGGCTGTTCACATCCACTTCAAACAGATGCGCTATGCTGAAGAAGCACTGCCTCGCATCAAAGGAGATTGCCCATGCTTCAAACCCCTTCCACCTCGCCCCGTCCCAGGCGGCGCGCCCTGCGGTGGCTGCGCCGCGCTGTCCTTGCGCTGCTGGCGGCGTATTTGCTGCTGGCGGTATTGCCTTATGCCTTCCCGCCCAAGGCCCCTGCCCTTGCGGAGGACTGGCTGGCCCAGTCCTCCACCGATGAAAACGTGGACTGCGCCACTCTCCTGGAAACCGGTCAGGAGGCTCTCGACATCCGGCTGCGCCTGATAGCCTCGGCCCGGGAGAGCCTGCGCATCGGCACCTATATCTACGCCATGGATGAAACGGGCACCCTGGTAACCTCCGCCCTGCTGGACGCTGCGGAGCGGGGCGTGCAGATCCGCATTATCATCGACGGGCTGATCGGACCCGTCAATTTGAAAAACGCCCCGGAGATTTTCGCCCTGGGCAGCCACCCCAACGTGGAAATCCGCCTGTACAACCCCGTGAACCTGCTCAAGCCCTGGACGCTCAACGCCCGCTATCACGAGAAGTTCTTCGTTGCGGACGATGAATGGCTGATTCTTGGGGGCAGGAATATTGCCGACGAGTTTCTCTCCCAGGAGGGCAACCCGCTGTATAACTATGACCAGGATATTTTCCTTCGCAAAACCGGTGAAGGCGTGAGCGCCTGCGATCAGGTGGCGGCGTACTTCGACCGCATGTGGGACAGCCCCTGGTGCGCCACGGCCTACGCGGGAGATTCCGCCCGCGCCCGTGAGGCGGCCGGGCGCCTGCGGGACAGCTGGCGGGATTACGCCGCCGCCCACGACCTGACGCTGGACATGAGCGACTTTGTGCCTGTGCGGCGCAGCGTACTGATCACCGGCGACATCGCTCCCATGCCCAAGGCTCCCGTGGTGTATGAAAAGCTGCTGGATCTGATGGGCCGGGCAGAGGAAAGGGTTATCCTGCAAAGCCCCTACTTTGTCATGGACGCGTCCATGCGGGACGGGCTGGCCCGGATCTGCGCCATGGAGATGGACATGACCATTTTCACCAATTCCGCCGCTACGGGAAACAACATCATGGCCTCGGCCGACGGGGTGTTTCACCGGGCCATGCTGGGCCGCATGGACGCGCAGGTGCTGGAGGTGCACGGGGACTATTCCATGCACACCAAGGCCATCCTGATGGACGGCCACATCGGCGTGTACGGCTCCTTCAACGTGGATCCCCGCTCCGCCTATATCGACACCGAGCTGATGCTGGCGGTGGACAGCCCTGAGCTGACCGCGCTGCTGGAAACGTACATGGATACTCTGCTGGCCCAGTCCGTTCCGGTGAACGCTGCGGCGGCGGCAGTCTATCCGCCGGCAGAAACAAAGCAGGCTTCC
>CAMDVP010000257.1 GCA_945877525.1 uncultured Clostridia bacterium
CCGTCTGACCGCTCCGCTGCCGGCGGGTATTCTTCGCCACTGTGCCAATTCCGCGGCCATTCACCGCCTGCCGGAGGCGGCCATGGATATGGTGCGGGCGGGCATTTCCATGTATGGCTACCCGCCGGTGAAAACGGATATGCCCCTGCGGCCCGTGATGGACTGGCGCGCCGAGATAACCTATGTGAAGGACATTGCCCCGGGGGATACGGTCAGCTATGGCCGCACCTACGCGGCGGACAGGCCCCGGCGCATTGCCACGATCAGCTGCGGATATGGCGACGGCTATCACCGGGCGGCGTCGGGCAGGGCGCAGGTGCTCATCCGCGGCTGCCGCGCTCCGGTGGTGGGACGCATCTGCATGGATCAGATGATGGCCGATGTAACGGATATACCCGGTGCGGCGCCCGGCGACACGGTAACCCTCATGGGCAGGGATGGGGATGAACGCATTACGGCGGAGGATATCGCCGCCTGGGCGGGCACCATCAGCTATGAGATTCTCCTGGCTGCAACAGGCCGCGTGCCGAGGGTGTGGCTGCATGAGCATGACGAAGGGTGAGATGCGCCGTGCCCTGCGTGCCGCGTTGCCAGGCGGAGAGGCCCGCGACAGGGAAAGCCGGATGATCTGCGCCCATATCACGGCCTGGGAACCCTACCGCGGGGCGCGGGTGGTGGGCGGCTATATGCCCCTGCCCTGGGAGGCGGACGTGACTGCTGTGCTGCAGGATGCGCTGAGCCGGGGAAAAAAGCTGGCGCTGCCCCGATGCCTGGCGGACGGACAGCTGCGCTTCCACCGGGTGGAGTGCCTGAATGAACTGCGGCGGGGCGCATACGGACTGATGGAACCGGTGGAAAACGCGCCCGTGGTGGACACAGGGACAATCGACCTGTTGCTTGTGCCTCTGGAGGGAATTTCCTCCTCGGGCGTTCGTCTGGGAAAGGGCGGCGGCTATTACGACAGGCTGCTGGCGGCATGTCCGGCACTGACCCTGGGGGCAGCCCTGTCATGGCAATGGACGGAGGACATTCCCCGGGAAAGGTGGGACAGGCCCCTGCATGCCTGCGCCGACCTTGGGGGCATCCACATATTTTGCCAATGAAATATCGCGCCCCATCGCGCGAACGAAAGGAAAAACGCTTATGGAAATGAAGAAAAAGAAGAAGACAAAGAAGTCTGTCAAGCCGGTGGTCAAGCCCTTTATGAAGGGCACAGCCGTGGATGGGGGAACGATCAAGAGCGTCGCATTGTTCTTTGGTTCGCTGCTGCTGGTCATGCTGGCCAATCTGCTGCTCAGCGCCGTGCTGGTGTGGGACAACCTGGCCCTGCGGCTGCTGTTCAACGGAATTCTGGTGCTGGCCATCGGCCTGCTCTTCCTGCAGAGCGGCGCGTCCAAGGGCACTGCGGCGGTGAATCAGGGCGAAATCATGCTCCAGCGCCAGGAGGCCGGGCGGGAAGTGAACGCCGAGGACCGGCGGAGCTGCTATCATCCGCTGAAGGGCTATATTATCGGCCTGCTGGGTTCGCTGCCCTATGTGATTTGCTGCCTGATGCTGGCTGCCACGGCCCATCGGGTGGTCAGCGGCATGGGTGCGCTGCCCTCCTGGCTGAGCAGCCTGCAGCGCCGGGAGGAAATCGGCGGGGCGCTGGCCTTCTACAGCCAGACGACGCCCATGCAGCTGGAGGACATGCTGCGCGTGGTGGTGCGCATGTGCATCATGCCCTTTGTCAACATGGTCGGCGCGACCAATGCCGACGGCCTGCTGACTCTGGAGCGGCTCAGCGCACTGCCCATGCTGCTGCCGGCGCTGTTCTACGGCATCGGATATCAGCAGGGCGTTCGTGTGCGTACCCAGGTGCATACGGACATTGCCACCGGCAAGCGCAAGCGCGCCCGCAAGGCGAAGAAGCAGCAGCGCGCCCGCGCCGCCAAGGGCCCCGAGCAGCTGAACTGAGGAGGAGCCCCGCATGCGGATTATTGCCGGCATGGCCCGCTCGCGCACCATTGAGGCGCCCAAGGGCCGCGACACCCGCCCCACCCTGGACCGGGTGCGGGAAAACATGTTCAATATCCTTCAGGGCTGGGTACGGGATGCGGCGGTGCTGGATCTGTTTTCCGGCAGCGGCGCGCTGGCCCTGGAGGCGCTCAGCCGTGGCGCGGCCCGGGCGGTGATGGTGGACCGCGACCGCGCGGCAAACGCAGCGGAGAGGCTCAATGCCGAACGTCTGGGCTTTTCGGACAGAACAAGGATTCTCCTGTGCGACTGGCGTCAGGCGGTGGAAAGCCTGCAAAGCCGCGGCGAACGCTTTGATCTGGTGTTTCTTGACCCGCCCTATGCCATGGGCGAAATGCCCGAGGTGACTGCGCGGCTGCTTCCCCTGCTTACGCAGGACGCGCTGATCGTGGTGGAGCATGAGGCCCAGTCGGTCCCTGAGGTGGCAGAAGGCTATGAGCTGACCGACCGGCGGAAGTATGGCTATGTGGGTGTGAGCTTTTTTAGGGCGGAGGGAGCATGATCCCTTTGCGGAAAGGCATAATAGGATGGAAAGAGTATGCGTCTATCCCGGCAGCTTTGACCCGGTTACGGTAGGCCATGTGGATATCATTCGCCGGGCGCGGCATCTGTTTGACCGGGTGGTGGTGGCGGTTTTGCACAACCCTGCCAAGACGGGATGCTTCCCTGTGGCGCAGCGGCTGGACATGCTCAAATGCGCCTGTCAGGGCATGGATGGGGTTAGCGTGGCGGCCTTCGACGGACTGCTGGTGGATTTTGCGCATCAGGAGGGTGCCTGCGCCGTGGTGCGGGGCATCCGTGCCGCAGGCGACTATGAGGCCGAAAAAACCATGGCCGATATCAATGCTCGGCTGATGCCGGAACTGGAAACGGTGTTCCTGCCGGCCCGGCCGGAGCATGCCTGCGTTTCCTCCTCGGCGGTGCGGGAACTGGCGGCCTTCGGGGGGGATTTCGCGTTCATGGTGCCGGAGGGCTGCGCGGAGCAGGTGGCGCGGCGCTTTGCCAAATGACCTGGCGATAAGGAGGAGAAGCGTATGGCGATGACAGGCGGCGACGATGTGTCCCGGTGCCTGACCATCATTAAGGAAATGAGCGACACGGTGGCTGATGCCCGCAAGGCGCTGGTCAACAGCGAGGCCTGCGTGGTCAACAGGCATTATCTGCTGGACCGGCTGGATCAGCTGGAGGCGCTTTTGCCCGATGCGGTGCGGCAGGCGGAGCAGCTGATCCGCGAGGATGCGCAGCTGCGCGCCAAAACGGCTAAGGATTGCAATGAGGCGCTCAGCGCTGCCCAGGCCAAGGCCCAGCAGATGCTGTCCGATGCGGACAGGCAGGTGCAGTCTGCCGGGCAGGAGGTGCAGAAGGCCCAGCAGGAGGCCCAGCGGGTGCAGCAGGAAGCCCAGCGCCGCGCCCAGGAAGAGAGCGGACGCATGATTGCAAAGGCCCAGCAGGAGGCTGCGGCCATCCGCGCCCAGGCTGAGCAGGAGCGCAACGAACTGGTTTCTAAAGAAAACGTCTATCGCGTAGCCGCCGTGGAGGCCGAGGAAATGCGCGAGAACGCCCGCAAGGAGCTCGGGCAGATCCGGCAGAATGCCTTCGACTATCTGGACAATGTGATGGCCGAGGTGGATCGCTGCCTGAGCGGTATGGTCAGTGAGGTGCGCATGGAGCGGG
Source organism: uncultured Clostridia bacterium (assembly GCA_945877525.1). Lineage (GTDB taxonomy): Bacteria > Bacillota > Clostridia > Christensenellales > Aristaeellaceae > UBA11524. The sequence continues at coordinate 3,691 of CAMDVP010000257.1, forward strand.
GCGAGCTGAACAACCACCGCTGAGAATTTTGTCCGAAATATTCATGGTTCGTTCATACTGCCTTCACAAAAGTACGGTATCTTGATCTTGCGATCAGGAAGGAAGCCACCGCCTGACTGAGAGCAATCTCCTTTTTTCCCCGACATTCGCAAGAATGTCAACCTCCCTATCCTCCATACAAGCAAAGGCCGCCGGAGCGCAAGCAATGGCGGTCTTTGTGATTTTTGGCAGCCATGGATTCCCGGGCATGAAACCGCCGGCGGTGGAAACAGTACGGTTGAAAGAATCTGGCGGCGGAGGCGCGGAGATGAAAAAGGTAAGGGCTTCCCTTTGCATTCTCGGGGTAACGGCGGCGGCGGTGACGGCCATGATGGCGCTGCCTGCCCTGTCCCGTGGGCATCCCGATCTCCAACGCCAACCGCATGAAGCAGCTGCTGGGCCGC
>CAMDVP010000258.1 GCA_945877525.1 uncultured Clostridia bacterium
CCTGGCCACGGGCCTGGTGGACGAGCAGTATCACCCGGGGTATGCCGCCAAGCGCCTTGAGATTGGCGCGGTGGTGGGCGCGGCCCCGGAGAAGAACGTCCGCCGCGAGGCACCCGCGCCCGGGGACAAAATCGTCCTCCTGGGCGGGCGCACGGGCCGCGACGGCTGCGGCGGCGCGACGGGCTCATCCAAGTCCCACAAGCTGGAATCCATCGAGACCTGCGGCGCAGAGGTGCAGAAGGGCAATGCCCCCACCGAGCGCAAGCTGCAGCGCCTGTTCCGCAATGGCGAGGTGACCCGTCTCATCAAGCGCTGCAACGACTTTGGCGCGGGCGGCGTGAGCGTGGCCATCGGCGAACTGGCCGACGGCCTGATGATCGACCTGGACCGCGTGCCCAAGAAGTATGACGGCCTGGACGGCACCGAGCTGGCCATTTCCGAGTCCCAGGAGCGCATGGCCGTGGTGCTGGCCCCCGAGGATGTAGAAGCCTTCCTGCAGGCGGCCTATGACGAGAACCTGGAGGCCACCGTGGTGGCGGAGGTCACCGCTGAGCCCCGTCTGCGCATGACCTGGAAGGGTGCGACCATCGTTGACCTGAGCCGGGAATTCCTGAATTCCAACGGCGCGGAGAAGCATGCCCGCGTCGCCGTGCCAGACGACAGTGTGGCGCAGGTGACCTTCCCCGGCGATACTGTGGCAGAAAAGCTGGCCGCCATGGTGGGCAGCCTGAACATCTGCTCCAAGCAGGGCCTGTCCGAGCGGTTCGACTCCACCATCGGCGCGGCCACGGTGCTCATGCCCTTTGGCGGCGAGCGCCAGCTGACCCCCAACCAGACCATGGTGGCCAAGCTGCCCGTCCTTCATGGCGTGACGGACACCGTGTCCGGCATGGCCTACGGCTTCCACCCGGAGCTGATGGAGCAGAGCCCCTACGAGGGCTCCTATCTGGCGGTGGTGGAGAGCGTGGCCAGGTTGGTGGCCGCGGGCTTTGACTACAGGCAGGCGTACCTGACCTTCCAGGAATACTTCGAGCGCATGACTGGTGAACCCGAACGCTGGGGCAAGCCCTTCGCCGCCCTGCTGGGCGCCTTTGACGCGCAGCTGGATTTGAACATTGCGGCCATCGGCGGCAAGGACAGCATGTCCGGCACCTTTGAAAAGATGGACGTGCCGCCCACGCTGTGCTCCTTCGCGGTGGCCCCCGGCAAGGTCGGCGAGATCATTTCTCCCGAATTCAAGGCGGCGGGCCATGAAATACGCCTGCTGAGCTGTGATCCCCACGATACCGCTGCCCTGACTGCGAATTTTGATGCGGTACGCCGGGGCATTCTGGACGGAACCATCGTGTCTGCCTGGGCGCTGGGGCTGGGCGGCGTGGCTGAGGGCCTGTTCAAGATGGGCCTGGGCAACGCCATCGGCACCCGCATGGACGACGACTATGACGGCGACATGTTCGCCCAGCAGATTGGCGCGCTGCTCATTGAGTGCGCCGAGAGCTGCGACCTGGGCCAGAAGGTGGGCGACACCATCCCCGAATGGGCGCTGGAATACGAGGGCGACCGCATCGACCTGGCCCCCATGCAGGAAATCTACGAGGGTAAGCTGGACAAGGTGTTTGCCTATCGCGGCCGCACTGGGGAGACCGCCGAACCGTTCACCTTCCGGGCGGAAAAGCGCCCCGCGCCCGCCGTGCATGTGGCCCGGCCCCTGGCCTTCATCCCGGTGTTCCCCGGCACCAACTGCGAGTATGACACCGCCCGTGCAGTGGAGCGCGCCGGCGGACGGGCGGAAATCCTTGTCATCAACAACCTGACCCCTGCGGACATCACCGAGTCCATCCGCAGGGCGGCGGAGATGATCGGCCGCAGCCAGATGATCGTGCTGCCCGGCGGCTTCTCCGGCGGCGACGAGCCCGACGGCAGCGCCAAGTTCATCACGGCCTTCTTCCGCAATCCCGCCATGAAGGACGCGGTCAGCGAGCTGCTGGAAAAGCGCGACGGCCTGATGCTGGGCATCTGCAACGGCTTCCAGGCGCTGGTGAAGCTGGGCCTGGTGCCCTTTGGAAGGATCGTGGATACCGACGATCAGTGTCCCACCCTGACCTTCAACGAGATTGGCCGCCACCAGTCCATGCTGGTGCGCACGCGGATTGCCTCCAACCTGTCCCCCTGGCTGAGCCGTTGCGAGGTGGACGACATCCATACCATCGCCATCAGCCATGGCGAGGGCCGCTTCGTGGGCCCGGAAAGCCTGCTGCGCGACCTGGCTGCCAAGGGACAGATTGCTACCCAGTATGTGGATCTGTCCGGCCACCCCTCCATGGACATGCGCTTTAACCCCAACGCCAGCTACTTCGCCATTGAGGGTATTACCAGCCCCGACGGCCGCGTGCTGGGCAAGATGGGCCACACCGAGCGCTCCGGCGACAACCTGTACAAGAACGTGCCCGGCAACAAGTACCAGCCCCTGTTTGAGGGCGGCGTGGATTACTTCCGCTAATCCCCGGGGCAAGGGACATATTGCATTTTCAGGCAGCCTCCTTTATAATGGGATCACCCCAGGATAAAGGAGGCGCCTGCATGCTGCTTCAGGAATTTGATGAAAGCCAACGGGCGGTCATCAACCCGGCGGATATCATAGCGCCTGTGCCGGGCATGCCGAAGGTGCTGGTTTCGTGCTTTGCCAGTGTGACCTTCGAGCGCATGGTTGCCCTGCTGGATGCACAGCCCATCGCCGCCTCCAAAACGGCCAACATGACCTATCCCGTCTATCGCGCCGAGGCGGAGGGCGTCCCCATTGCCCTGCAAATGGCCGGGGTGGGCGCGCCTGTGTGCGTGGGCAATCTGGAGGAAGCCTTCGCCATGGGGGTGGAGACGGTCGTTCTTTTTGGCAACTGCGGCGTATTGAACAGAAGCATTGCCGATTGTTCCGTGATTCTGCCCACCTCCGCCCTGCGGGACGAGGGTACCAGCTTCCACTACGCTCCGCCCTCGGATGAGATGGAGGTGAACCCCTGCTACCGGGAATTGTTCCTGCAGGTGCTTGCGGAGCACGGCGTTTCCTGCACCATGGGCAAAACCTGGACGACGGACGCTTTCTACCGGGAAACTCCGGAGAAGGTGAGGCACCGCCGGGAGCAGGGCTGCGTATGTGTGGAAATGGAGGCCGCTGCGGTGGCCGCCCTGGCGCGGTTCCGCGGGAAGGAAGCGTTCATCTTTTTTTACGCCGGGGACAGCCTGGACGGCGATGGCTGGGACGCGCGCAGTCTGTCCGGCCATGCAAAAATTGACGAAAAGGATCGGGTGGCGTATCTCGCGCTGGAAACGGCGCGGCGCATCGCCCTTGAAAAGCAACAACGGGAGGTTTGAACCATGCCCCACGACAGCTACATCAGCCCCTTTTCCACCCGGTACGCCAGCCGGGAGATGCAGTTCATTTTCTCCGAGGACAACAAGTTCCGCACCTGGCGCAGGCTGTGGATTGCCCTGGCCAAGGCCGAAAAGAAACAGGGCATTGACATCACTGACGAGCAGATTGCCGAGCTGGAGGCCCATGCCGAGGACATCAACTATGACGACGCCATCCGCCGGGAAAAGGAATGCCGTCATGATGTGATGAGCCATGTATACGCCTATGGCCTGCAGTGCCCCAAGGCGGCGGGCATTATCCACCTGGGCGCCACCAGCTGCTATGTGGGCGACAATACCGACGTAATTATCATGCGGCAGGGTCTGCAGGTGGTGCGGCGCAAGCTGCTGAATGTGATGGGCCTGCTGGCGGACTTTGCTGACAGGTATAAGGCCATGCCCGCCCTGGCCTACACCCACCTGCAGCCGGCTCAGCTGACCACCGTGGGCAAGCGCGCCACCCTGTGGCTGAACGAAATGTATATGGACTATCTGGAGCTGGAGCACCGCATCGGCAGCCTGGCGCTGCTGGGCAGCAAGGGCACCACGGGCACCCAGGCCAGCTTCATGGAGCTGTTTGCCGGGGACAGCGGCAAGATCCGCGCCGTGGACGAGGACATTGCCGCCGCCATGGGCTTCACAAGGGTGGTGCCGGTGTCCGGCCAGACCTATTCCCGCAAGATGGACTACCAGGTGGCCTCCACCC
>CAMDVP010000259.1 GCA_945877525.1 uncultured Clostridia bacterium
GTCCAGAGGGCAGCGCCCTCTGGCGGGGTTTCCAAAGGGGCAGCGCCCCTTTGGCGGGGTTCGGGGGCAGCACCCATGGTCACGTTTCCATGCGGCCTGCGGTACGGGAGATGTTCATGAGGATGCCGACAGCGGCCATGGTGATGGAGATGGAGGTTCCGCCGGCGCTGAAGAAGGGCAGAGGGAGGCCGGTGGTGGGGAGCAGGCCGACAACCACGCCCATGTTCAGGAAGGCCTGAACGGTGATAGAGCAGGTAATGCCGGCAGCCAGCAGCGCGCCGAACTTATCCCGGCAGCGCATGGCAATCCGCATGCCGCACAGCATAAACGCCACAAACAGCGCAATGACCGCCACACAGCCCGCCAGCCCAAAATCCTCCCCCACAATGGCAAAAATAAAGTCGCTCTCCGGGTAGGGCAGGTAGGCGTACTTCTGCCGCCCCATGCCCAGCCCCATACCGAACAACCCGCCCGACCCGAAAGCAATCAGCGACTGTGCCAGCTGATAGCCCTCATCGCTCATCTTCGCAAAGGGATCGGTAAAGGAGAGCAGCCGCTCCCGGCGATAGGGCGCGCTCCAGGCGTAGAAGCCGCCCACGGCCAGCCCACCCGCCAGCATCAGCAGAAGATGCCGCCACTGCGCGCCCGCAATGAGAATCATCACAAAGCTCGTGATGAGAATGCTGCCCGCAGTGGAGAGGTTCGGCTGCTGCAAAATCAGCAGAAACACCACTCCCGGCACCAACAGCACCGGCACAATGCCGTAGATCAGCGAACGGATGCGCTGCCCGCGGTAGGTCAGAGTGGTGGCCATGTACAAAACCACCGCCAGCTTCGCCAGCTCCGACGGCTGGAAGCTCAGCCCGCCCAGGCTAAGCCAACGGCGGGAGCCGTTGATGTACACGCCTACCCCGGGGATGATCACCAGCACCAGCAGCACCGCGCTTGCGGCCAGCGCGCCCACCACCACCCAGGTGTCCCGCCAGAAGCGGTACGGAATCCGGCTGGTCACCGCCATCGCCACCGCGCCCAGGGCAATGCCCACCAGCTGCTTCTTCACCTCGCTGAGGGGATCGCCGCGGTCCTGCGCGGTATAGTAGGTGGCTGAGAAGAGAATCAGCAATCCCGCGAGCAGCAGCATGATGAGCACAGCCACCAGCGTACCGTCCACGGGATTGAGCTTTGTCCTGCGTATCGGAGAGATCGTCGTCTTTGGTGCGCCTGTGCTTTGCAGCATGGGCAGCTCCTTTCCGGACAGACGGGCAGGCTTATTTCAGTTCGTTGACCAGTTCCTTGAAGATGCGGCCCCGGGCCTCATAGTCGGAAAACATGTCGAAGGACGCACAGGCAGGGGACAAAAGCACGTTCCAGCCATCTGCGGCCAGCGCCCGGCAGCAATCGATGGCATCCTTCAGGGTATCGGCCCGATGGATGGCCGTGAAGCCCTCCCGCCGCAGGGTGCTCTCAATCTGATCCGCTGTCGCGCCGATCAGCACCGCCTCGCGAATCATGGGAGAAGCCAGCATCTCCCGAGCAAGCGGGGTAAAGTCGCAGTGCTTGTCATACCCGCCCAGGATGATGGCCGTGGGCCGCTGCATGGTCTGCACCGCCTTGATGGTAGAGTCCACGTTGGTGCCCTTGCTGTCGTTGATGTAACGCACACCATCCAGCTCACGGACAAACTCGATGCGGTGCTCCACGCCCTTGAAGGTGCGCAGGCTGTGGCGGATCACCGGCGCGGGCACGTCCATGGCGAAGGCCACACAGGCGGCCGCCAGGGCGTTCTCAAGGTTATGCGGGCCAGGAATACGGATTTCCTCCACACCGCACACAGGCTTCTCCTGTCCCTTCCAGCGGAGCATGACCTGTCCGTCCCGGACAAAGGCGCCGCTTTCCACCTCGCGCTTGCGGGAGAAAAGCATCACCTGACTGTTCACCTGGGAGATGAGGGGCTCCAGCGCCGGATCGTCCGCGTTGAACACGGCCACATCCTCCGATGTCTGGTTGCGGAACATGCGCATCTTCATGGCGGTGTAAACTTCCATGGTGCCGTGGCGGTTCAGATGATCCTCGGTGATGTTCAGCAGCGCCGCGACCTTCGGATGGAAGGTATCCGCCGTTTCCATCTGGAAGGAGGACACCTCGCACACGAAAATATCCTCGTCCCGGGCCTCAAGCGCCGCCTGGGAATAAGGGTAGCCGATATTGCCCACCACATGGGCTACGCGGCCGGCATTACGGAAAATTTCGCCCAGCAGAGACACGGTGGTGGTTTTTCCGTTGGTGCCGGTGACGCCAACCATCTCGCCCGGGGCCAGCTGACAGGCCAGCTCCAATTCGCCCAGCACATACACCCCCGCCTTCTTTGCCTGCTGGACAAAGGGCGCCGTATCCGGTATGCCGGGGCTGATGACCAGCACCTGCACGCCGGAAAGCGCCTCGGCCGCCGACATGCCCAGCTTCCATTCGATGGGGAGCGCTTCCAGGGGCAAAAGCGCGTCGCCCAGTTCCTCCCTCGTCTTGTTATCATTGACAATCACATGGGCTCCGGCCCTGCACAGAAGCTGCGCCGCGGCTACGCCGCTGCGGGCCATGCCCACCACCAGAACCTTCTTGTCTGCATACTGCACGAATCATCACGCTCCTTCCTGCGTCGGGGCGTCCGTCAGGCCACCTTCAGGCCGTACAGCGAAAGGATGGCCACCAGGGACAGGATGCCCGTCACCACAGCGTACATGGCGACGATTTGCGTTTCGCTCATGCCGCTGAGCTCGAAATGATGATGGATAGGCGTCATCCTGAACAGGCGGCGGGGCTCACCGAATATCTTTCGGGTAGCCTTGTAGTAATACCGCTGGATGATGACGCTGACAGAGGACATCACCATGGTGAAGGCAATGAGCAGCAGCATGAAGGGCTGCCGCAGAAGCATCGCCAGACCCACGGTGGCCCCGCCGATAAACATGGAGCCGGTATCGCCCATGAATACGGTGGCGGGGTAATGGTTAAAGCGAAGAAAGCCCATGGCCGCGCCTGCCACCGCCAGGCCAAAGATGGCCACGGAATACAGGTTCTGTCCATAGGCCGCGCCGGTATCCGCCACGGCCAGCATAAAGAACAGCGCCATCATGCCCCAGGCCGTGCCGCCCACCGCCGTCACGCTGGAGAGCAGCCCGTCCAGGCCGTCCTGCAGATTGGCGCTGTTAATCATGAACAGCACCGTCAGGGAAAGCAGCGGAATGTAGAAAACGCCCAGATCCCACTCCACATTGGCAAAGGGAATATAGATGGCCGACCCCACCTGCGGATGGAAGTAGCAGTAAGCGGAAAAGCCCACGGCGATGATCACCTGTCCGGCAATCTTCTGCCAGGGGGTCAGGCCCAGGGAGCGCTTCTTCACAACCTTGATATAGTCATCCGCAAAGCCCACCAGCATGGAGAGCAGCGACACCGCCAGCAGGGCCAGCATGAAGTCCTGCCAGCCAAACCACTGCGCGGGATGGCACACCAGGCAGGATACCAGCACCGCTCCGGCCATCATCAGCCCGCCCATGGTGGGCGTGCCCTGCTTCTGCTTGTGGCTCTCAGGGCCCAGCTCGTAGATGGTCTGGCCGAACTTCATCTTCCTAAGGACCGGGATCAGCCTCGGCCCGGCCATCAGCGTAAGCGCCAGGGACAAGAGCAGCGCAAAGATCATCCTTTGCATGGCAAGAAAAACCTCCTGTTATGTTGCGTTATCAGGCTTTGGCATTCATTTCGTCAAGCAGCTCCTGCACAACCTGCTTTTCATCGAAGGGCTTCTTCACGCCCATCACTTCCTGATAGGTTTCGTGGCCCTTGCCGGCCAGGACGATCACATCGCCCTCCCGGCCGATTTCCAGCGCGTGGCGGATGGCCTCGCGGCGGTTCTCAATCACCACATAGGGCTTGCCCGTGGGCTTGATGCCTTCCTCGATGGCGGCAAGGATCTTCATGGGATCCTCCGTGCGGGGGTTGTCCGAGGTGAGAATGCACAGATCTGCCAGCTGTCCGCCGATGCGGCCCATAATGGGCCGCTTGAGCTGGTCGCGGTCGCCGCCGCAGCCAAACAGCGCAATCACCCGCCCCCG
>CAMDVP010000260.1 GCA_945877525.1 uncultured Clostridia bacterium
GGCGGCATTGCCGAATGCGCTACCGAAGATACCCTGGTGATTGATATGAGCTCCATTGCTCCTGGCGCCAGCAAGGAAATCTGCGCTGAGCTGCAGAAAAAGGGCATTCGTATGGTGGACGCGCCTGTTTCGGGCGGCGAGCCCAAGGCAGTGGACGGAACACTTGCCATCATGGTCGGCGGCGAACAAGAGAACTTTGAGCGTGCGCTTCCCCTGTTCAAGGTGATGGGAAGCTCATACAACCTGATTGGCGGCATCGGTAGCGGAAATACCTGCAAACTGGCTAACCAGGTAATTGTGGCGATCAATATTGCCGCGCTGAGTGAAGGCCTGATGTTGGCCCGCCGCGCTGGCGCCGATCCTGAAAAGGTATTTGAGGGGATTCGCGGCGGCCTGGCCGGATCCACGGTCATGAACGCCAAAGCGCCGATGATTCTTGACCATAACTTCAAGCCCGGCTTTCGCATTGACCTGCACATCAAGGATCTGAATAACGCCATGGAAACAGGCGTACAGTTCGGCGCGCCGCTGCCGCTTACCACCGCAGTTCAGGATATGCTGAAGAACCTGACTGCCGATGGTTGGGGGAGCGATGATCATAGTGCCCTTGCACGGTATTATGAGAAGATTACGGGCGTGTCATTGCAGAAGGACGATGGTAACTGAGCCGTATCATCAGTGATGCGACGGCGACGATTTCGCCTGCCCGTCGCTGTGTTGCTCGGCTGGGCGTTCCAACTCAGCGCTGTTCACGAAGCATTGAGGTCGGATATCTGCAGGGTTGCATGGAAATGGCGTGCAAATGGTGCCTGTGCCAAAAAGAAGCCGCTGCATCTCCCGTTCCTGGAGGGAATGGGGGTGCAGCGGCTTTTATGATGATCTCATTCAATGGAAAATGGTTTTTTCCATAGAACAATCGATGCTTCTTTCAGCGATGTTTGTCCGTTTTTTGAATCTGCTGAACAGTTCATGTGACAAACGCTCTGAAAGCGGGGAAACATTTCTTCTGGTGGAGCCCCTTCGAGGAAGAACTGAGCTCTTTCTGATGATAAAGGTACGGCAGGGGCGACAAAAAGCAGCAGCCTTCCGGCGCTATGCTTCATGCCGGCTTTTGGCCGGGGTGGCGCGGAGTCTTCAGCCCCACAGCGGGGTAGGATACAGTCCGTCCTCCGCCAGGCGGCGAAGAGCAGCCACTACGACGGGCTTATCCTCCTTGTAGGTCACGCCGTACCAGCGATCGTGGCTGGGCAGCACCTGCACGGTGGCAGCGTCCCGGTTCAGCAGCGCGCTGACCACAGAGGGCAGGAAATACTCGGCCTTGAGGGGATTCTCCTGCATGGCCTTGGCCAGGAAGGGCGGGAAGCCCTCCTGCAAAGAGCGGACAAAGCTGGGGGTGAAGCCCCACATGTTCATGCTCACCAGCGCGTCCTCCGGGAGCAGGCGGTAGGTCTGTCCGTCTTCGGTGTACAGCGCGCCGTCACAGCTGCTGATGATGTGCGTCCGCTCGGTTACGGACAGCAGGCATCCGTTTTTGTCCACCTCGCACACGCCCCGGGCCACATGGCCGTTTTCGGTGAGGGTATTGCGCAGGTGATAGCCCACCATCATGAACCGCTGCTTGTCATCATCAGCCAGCCGGGTCAGGCTGTCATAGGCCGTCTGGAAAGCACTGGGGCCGTAGTAGTCGTCGGCGTTGATGACGGCGAAGGGCGCGTCAATCAGGTCGGCACAGCACAGCACGGCATGGCCGGTGCCCCAGGGCTTTACCCGGCCTTCGGGCACGGTGAAGGGCGCGGGAATCATATCGACCTGCTGGAATGCGTAGCGCACCTCCATGGCCTGCTCGATAGCGGGGGTGATCAGTCGCTTGAAATCTGCTTCGATCTCATGCTTGATGAGGAAAATGACCCGCTTGAAGCCTGCACGATGGGCGTCGAACAGGCTGTAATGAAGGATGGCTTCCCCGCAGGAGCCCACGGGATCCATCTGCTTCAGCCCGCCATAGCGGCTGCCCATGCCTGCCGCCATGATGAGCAGGATCGGTTCTTTCTGCATATGCGTCACTCCTATGACAGTATCTGCTTCCACAGGCACGGGCGGCCTGCAAAGCATACAATGGCATACAAATACCTCTCCAATCATACCGCAAACGGCTGCCCATTGCAACCCCCATTCCCTTCATATATGCAAAATGTGGCGTGAAGAACGTCTTTCCAGCGACTTTTCATTGTCAAGGGAGGAAAAATAGGCTATAATAGCCTTGAATGATTTCTCCGGCGCGCTCCTGCGCCGTATGGATTTCCCCGGAAGGAGACAAGGCGATGGATTTTCTCAAGATGCTGATGCTTTACATGACCATGACCATGGCTTCCGCAGTACAGGGCGCGCCGCTGCCGGAACCTACCGCTGTGCCCACCGCCGCGCCCACGGCCATTGTGGAAACGGCTGCACCCCAGCCTGACGGCATGGATGACGCGACGCCCGCACCTGCCACCCAGACGCCCGCAATCCAGGCCACGGCTGCCCCTGAGCCCGGTACATCGACTCCTGCGCCTGACCCCACCCTGACCCCGAACCCCTCCTACCGAAATCTGAAACAGGGGGATAAGGGCGACCGGGTGAAGAAGCTGCAGCAGCGGTTGATTGAGCTGGGTTATCTGGAAAAGGGCGATGCTGACGGGGCCTTTGGCGCCAAGACGCGTCGCGCCGTGCTCCTCTTCCAGGAGGTCAACGGTCTTTCCAGGGACGGTGTGGCCGGCGACGCGACCCAGACGCATCTATTCGAGAATCCGGATGTGAAGCCCAATCCCGACGCGGCTATCGCCACGACGGCCCCGGAACCCATTGCTCAGCCGGAAGAAGCGTCTGCTCCGCAGACAATGGCAAGGGAACTGCTGCCCAATGCCAGCATTGTGTATGGCAGCAGCGGCGAGGCCATGACGTACCGTGTGCAGCAGGATGGCGTAACCCAGCTGGAAAAGCCCCGGGTGTTCCGCCTGCCCGATGGTACCTTGCAGCTGCCGCTGTCCGACCTGGCCGCGTGCCTGGAGGACTGGACGCTGACCATGGGGGAGGATGCATCGGCTGTTTTGTCCGCCGCGGGTTACACTGTAACCCTGACCCGTCAGGAAAATGCGTACAGCTGCCGCGTGGATGAAGCGGAGGCACCACTTGCAGCGGAGGACGCGGTGATGGTGGAGAACGAGATATACATTATCCCCGCCTTCCTGGAAAAAACGCTGGCCGCTGAGACGGAATGGGACGAGGAAGAACAGACGCTGATGCTTCGTATCCAGCCCAAGGCCATTGCCCTGGCAACGGACTGAAAGTCATCAGACAAAAGTAACCGCTCAATAATCCCCCGGTACAGAAAAGCCGTGGTCCCCAGCACTCACACTGCCGAGAACCACAACTTCATTTCTTCTGACCAGGGGAGCAAATCATCAACCTCAAAGTCTTTGCTCTGCTCTGCGCGCTCAGGCAGCACAGTGAGCAGATGAAGCAGATAATCATCCAGCCGCAGGTTGTTGGCCTTGGCTGTTTCCATGAGCGAATAGATGATTGCACTCGCCTCCGCACCCTGGGGCGTATCGGCAAAGAGCCATCCCTTCCGGCCAACGACAAAAGGGCGGATGGCGTTTTCAACCTGGTTGTTGCTGATTTCAATCTCGCCATGCTCAAGAAACGCACAGAGGTGTGCCTTCTGGTTTTGCGCATAGGTAACAGCGTCCTTCAGCTTGCCTGTCGGACGAGGAATCGTATTCAGCCATTTCCAGTACGCTTCGAGAACCGGGCCTGACTTCTCCTTGCGCTGGATGAGGCGTTCTTCTGCGGTCAGTTTTTCAAACTGGCGTTCCAGCTCAAACAGCCGGTTGCAGAACTCATAGCCCTGCGCAGCCTTGCAAGTCTCTTCATCGGCACCTTCGGGCATCGCTTCCAGCCACTTCCTGCGCATGTGCGCCCAGCAGCCAGCATGTTCTGCGTCCTCAACCTTGTTGTAGCCGCCATATCCGTCTGTGATCAGGACACCTTTGAAGCCCTGAAGGAAGGCCTTCGCCCATTTCCCGCTTCGGCTCTCGCGGTACTCGAAACATCGC
>CAMDVP010000261.1 GCA_945877525.1 uncultured Clostridia bacterium
GTCGCTCTGGCGCAGGAGGTATTCGGCCTCATGCACCTTATAGGCGGTATTCACCGTCACCAGCACAGCACCGATTTTGACCGTAGCCCAGAAGGTGATATACCATGCAGGCACGTTGGTAGCCCAAATGGCCACATGATCGCCGGGCTTCACGCCCATGGCAATGAGGCTGCGGGCAAACTCGTCCACATCGTCCCGGAACTGGCTGTAAGTGCGGGTATAGTCGAGGGTGGTGTAGCGGAAGGCATACTGGTCGGGGAACTCCTCCACCATGCGGTCCAGCACCTGGGGGAAGGTCAGGTCGATCAGGTGATTCTTGGGCCATACATACTTGCCGGTCTTGCGATTGTTGTCCTGCAGGCGGTGGCTCACATGGTCTCCGCCCATGAACTGCTCCATGTAATTGGCAAAGTGCGGGAAAACGATGCCTGCGCTCTGCAGATCCGGCGCGGTGTTTTTAACCCATTCCAGGCTGATGTAACCCTCATAGTTCACCGAACGCAGGGCGCGGATCATGGCGTCGATGGGCAGGTCGCCCTCACCCATGATTTTATACTTCACCTTGCCGTTTTCCATCACGGAATCCTTGATGTGGATATGCTTGATGTACACGCCCAGGTTCTGCACGGTGGTTTCCGGCTTTTCCCCGGCGAAGCGGTAAGGATGGTGCATGTCCCACAACGCGCCCACGCTGTCGCTCTCCGCCCGCACCAGCAAATCCCGCAGGCGGGCGGTGTCGGCATACACACCGTTGGTTTCCACCAGCAGAACAACGCCGTGTTCTTCCGCATAGGGCAACACATCCTTCAGCGCCCGCAGCACCACCTCGTCATCCACCTCGCCCTCGCGGTCGGCGTTGCGGTCGCCCAGCAGGCGAATGTACTTCGCGCCCAGCTTTTCCGCCAGGCGAATGTATTCCTTGATTTCCTCCCGCGTGTTTTCCCAGCTGGCCTCATCCTTGAGGACACAGCCGGTGGACAGGCAGGGAATTTCAAGGTGCATGCGGTTCAACCGGGCAATGGTCTTGTCAATCTGATCCGGGCGGAAGGGCTGGGCGTGGACGGAGAAAATATCGTTGCCAAGGCCGCGCATTTCAATGCCGTCAAAGCCAAAATCCTTCGCCATGGAATAAATATCGGACCAGTCAAAGTCGGGACAGCCCAGGGTGGAGAATGCGAGTTTCATTTGAAGAAGACCTCCTTGTCTTTTTCCGGAGGCAAAGAAAAAGCCTTCGCCTCCCGCATGAAATCTGCAAGAGACGAAAGCGAAGCAAAGCTCGAACTTCCGCGGTACCACTCTTGTTGACGGCTTCTGCCGCCCACTCCGGCATCTCTAAGAATGCCTCTCCCATTCACGGAGGAATCCGTCTGGCTTTACTGGACAGCACAGTCGTTGAGCCAGCCGCTCGGAGGCCAGTACCCGTGGGCGCCGTCGCCTGCTTGCACCAACCGCAGGCTCTCTGAAGGCGGACTGCCGACGGTTTCTCCCCGTCATGGCGTTTATGCATGCATTGTATCAGCCCAGGGCGCGCCTGTCAAGCGGCGGCGTTGTTTTTTTCCTGTACTGGTTCCTTCGCCTTCCGGAACAGCACGCTGCGCCGATAGCAAATGATCAGCAGCGTGGAGCAGAGCAGCCATCCCATGGGATAGGCCAGCGCCACCGATACAAAGCCCAGGTGAAACAGCCTTGTCACCAGCAGGTACAGCTGCCGGAACACCACGAACGAGGACAGCATGATAATCATGGGCGCCTTGGCGTTGCCGACGCCCCGCAGTGCGCCACCATAAATCTGGTTGAAGCAAATCGTGAAATAGAAGGGTGTGACCAGCGTGAGGAAGCGCACGCCGTAGTCGATCACTTCCTCGTCCGAGCTGAAAAGGCTCATCAGCGGGTGAGCAAAGCACAGCATGCCAAGGGTCAGGGACACCGTGGCAATCAGCGATATCACCAGCGCCTGTCGCACGCCCTCTCGGGCCCGCTCTGGTTGACCTGCGCCCCAGTTTTGTCCCACAAAGGTGGTGGATGCCAGGGCAATGCTCTGCACAGGGATGAGGATGAAAGCGTCCAGCTTGCCATAGCTGCTGTATCCCGCCATGCATGCGGAACCAAAGGCGTTGATGTATGACTGAACAAACACGTTGGAAAACGACGTAATACCCTGCTGCACAGCCGATGGCATACCAATGCCCAGGATTTGTTTCAGCTCCCGCAGGCTGATGCCCAGCTCGTGCCAACGGATGCCGTAGGAGCCCTGCTCCCGGGTCAGCGTCACCAGCACCAGCAGCGCCGACAGGCCCTGGGCCAGAATCGTGGCCACTGCTACGCCCCGCACGCCCATGTCAAAGTACACCACAAACACCAGATCGAACACTGTGTTGATAAGCGCGGAGAACACCAGGAAGTACAGCGGACGGCGGGAATCCCCCACGGCGCGGAGAATGCCGCTGCCCATGTTGTAAATCAGCAGTCCAGTCATGCCGGCAAAGTAGATGGTCAGATAGGCCCTGGCGTCAGGCAGCACATCCTCCGGGGTGTCCATCATGGCCAGCATGGGATCGATCAGCAAAAGCCCCGCTGACGTGGCCAACAGACACAGGATAAAGGTAACGCTGATGGTGGTATGAACTGCGTCGTGGAGCCGTTTGTGATCGTGGGAGCCGTAGGTCTGAGAAATCACCACGCTTGCGCCGGTGGACAGGCCCGCGCATAGACCCACCATCATGTTGATGATGCTGGCCGTGCTGCCCACAGCGGCCAGGGCCTCCCTGCCTACGAACCTGCCAACCACCAGCGTGTCCACCGTGTTGTACATCTGTTGGAACAATAACCCTATGGCCATCGGTACCGAAAATGCCACAAACTGCTTCCAAATTACGCCCTGCGTCATATCCGCGTCCTTGCGGCGCATTGCAATTTCCTCCCAATACACCTTTGTGTTGACCGCATCGTCGCGGCTTTTGTTTATTCCATCACATTCTGCCATTGTCCGTCCTGAAGGCGGAACGAATGCTCGCTGATGCCATCGTCCAGAAAAATCCGCAGCGTGTCCTGCATGCCGCTTGCCAGATCACAGCGCGGGAAATCCTCCAGGGGCATCCACCATACCTCGCCCTCCTCGGAGGATCGCTCCGTGCCGGCATGCTTCTCAGCCCTGTACAGGAGCACAACGTTCCTCACGCCTTCCTCCTCCCAGTGCTTCAAGCCGCACAGGAGAAGGCCGGTGATTGTGATCCCCGTTTCCTCATATACCTCCCGGGCAGCGGACTGCGCGAAGGTTTCGCCCATCTCCACATGTCCGCCCGGAAAGGCCACCCCCGGCCATGATGGATCCCGGCGGCGCTGCACCAGCACGTTTCCCTGACCGTCTGCAACCATCACCATATTGGTGAAAATCACCCTTTCCGGCTCATGCACAGCCGTCGCCTCCCCGCAGTCTCTTGGTCAGGCAGATAATGCGGTTTGCCTCCTCAAAACCCATGTGCAGATGAAAGCTCAGGCTGTCCGTGTTGTGCAGTTCGCAGTCGCTGGCGAACTCAGTGCAGCCCATTCCTTTTGCCCACTCCTCGCAGGCGCCCAGCAACTGACCGGCCACACCCCGGTGGCGGAACGAAGCTTTCACATAAATGCCCTCCAGGTAACCCACCGGAGAGGTTACCGTACCCTCCACATAGTCGTGCCGCAGCTGGCACTGGGCAAATCCAACTTCCACACCGCCCTCCTCCGCAAGAAAGCATGCGGCCTCCTCATCCCGCGCCAGAGCCTCGAACTCCGTCCGAAGCGCATTCACATCCTCATGATGAAACAGCGCCGCCGCCATCCCTGCCAGGGCTTTTGCGTCCGCCGCTGTGGCTTTGCGAATATTCATGCTCATACCTCACTGCTTCTGAATGATAAAGCACTCCGGCGCGCCCGGCCCCGCATTGATAAAGTGGCTATGCAGCACATTGTACGCCTGGGGCCGCAGGGCGGAAAGCCAGTCCGTGAGGGCATGACGCTCCCGGTCGCCCTCCTCATGACCGGGATAGGCGCAGATGGTGCATACGCCGCCTTTCTCCAAGAGTGACAGGCAGGCTTCCACCGCGATGCGGGT
>CAMDVP010000262.1 GCA_945877525.1 uncultured Clostridia bacterium
CGGACGGCGGATTTGTAAGGAAATTTCTCGCCGGAGGCGAGAAAGACCCGCCCCGCCGGGAAACCCGGCGGATACGATGATAGTCAGAGGGCTTGCGAGCCCTCCGACACCTTCCTTGGTTTTTTTGATATTCTGGGTGGGGAAGCGCAATGCTTCCCCGCTTTTGCGTTTTAGAAAACGGCTGAGGCCGCTTTCTTGAGTAGCAGGAGCGCCGTCTGCGAGGGGCGGCGCTCCGTCGGAAGATTATTCTTACGCTGCATGGGACGGGTTGCAATCTGGCGGCTGATGTGTTATAGTCATGCTATCAGGCATGCGCCGGACGACAAGCGGCATCCTGCAACGGGTAAGCGCGGCATCACGGAGCATGCGGAGGAGTGAAGCAGATGACATACGTGCAGATGATGGTATCCCGCTCTTGATAGAGGGCATTTCGCTGCATGTGATAGCGATTTGCCGCGATCACTGACAGGAGGATACCATGAAAAAGAAAATATCGGCCCTTTCAGGCCGTGCGTTTGGGCGAACGCTGTGTCCCGTTTTGTTTTGGATGCAGCGGAGCTTTTGTGCGCATGGCTTCTTTCACTGATGCTGGCTTCGATTATGGAAGCGGGCTGGCAGCGCGCCTGGCAGCTGGCGGGGCTGACCGCCGCGTGCCTGCTGGGCAGCGCGCTGATGATTCTTGTGACAGGCATATGGAGCCGGCGCACGACGGACAGCACACAGCAGCAGTACCGGGAGATGCTGTGCGAAGCGGTCATCCGGCAGCGGACCTGGGTTCCGACCAGCGGCGAGCTTCATGCCCGGATGGAAACGGACGCGGACACGATCACCCGCTATTTCTCTACGGCCTGCCCCAAGGGTATCGTTGCGCTGCTTGAACTGGCCGTTTGCGGGGGCGTGCTGGCAGGAATGCACACCTGGCTTGGCCTGGTCTTTCTGCTTATGAGCCTTTTGCAGCTGCTGCCGACCGTGCTTTATGAAAAATGGGCAAAGGCCGTCTATGAAAAGGCTGTACACAATGACGAGGCATTTTCCGACTGGGTGAACGCCGGACTTCGGGGCATTGCCACCCTCAAGAGCTTCCGTCAGGAGGGATGGTTTCTTGAGCGGCTGAAAAAGTACCGGCAGGATGTGGTGGACGCGGCAAAGAAGGAAAACGCCACCGCCACCGTGGAGGATATTGTTACCGAGCTCATCCATACGCTGCTGCAGGACGGCAGCTATCTGATTCTGGGGATATCCGCCCTCAACGCTGCCATTGGCGCTGCGGAAATCCCGGTGCTGCTGGTGCTTTCGCAGCGGCTGTTTTCCGCGGTGGATGGCCTTGTTCATGGCCGTATCCATCAATACAAATATCAGCAGGCTCTGCAGCATCTGCGCGATTTGCAGGTTCCGGAAACGAATGGTGATGCGCCGATTCCTGTTTTGCTTCACGCGGAGCAGATCACCAAATCCTATGGGGAAAAGCGGGTTCTTCAGCCGCTTTCGCTGGACATTGCCCCCGGGGATCGGATTCTTCTGCGCGGCCACAATGGCTCGGGTAAAACGACATTGCTGCGGATTCTGCTGGGGCTGTCCGATCCAGATTCGGGAACGCTTCGCCGGGGGAGGCGGGCTGCAGCCTTTGCCCTGCAGGAGGAGCCCGCGCTTGGCGAAACCATGGAGCAGCTGGCACAGGCCCTGGCCGCGCAGGGCACGCTTTCCATGCCGCAGTTTGTGCAGCATGCCAGGGCGTTTCAGGTGGCCGATGTGCTGCAGCGCACGCCGGAGGCCTGCTCTGCCGGGCAGAGAAAGAAATTCTATCTGGCCCTGTCATTGGCCTGCTTTTCCGACCTGATGGTGCTGGACGAGCCGACCAATCACCTGGACACAGACAGCGTGGCCTATCTTTTGCGGCAGCTGGAGGATTATCCTGGCGCGCTGCTGGTGTGCTCCCATGACGGCCGGGTGCGCATGAAACGGGTCTGGACGCTGGAAGGAGGGCTGCTCCATGAAGCATGAAGCACGCCGCATCCGGCGCGACTGCCTGCGCTATATGAAGGGCGTCAGCCTGGCAAGATTTCTGTCAGATCTGGCTGCTGTGGCTGTGCCGACGGTCACGGCGTCTCTTCTGGGAGAAATGACCGACGCGCTGCTGGCTATGAACACCCAGCGGATTTTCGACCTTCTGCCCGGATTCCTTGCCGCCATGGCGCTGTCGGTGCTGGCAGTGCCGCTGATGACCATGGCGCAGTACGCCGCCATGAGCAGTCGCAGCTATGATTATCACATTCATCTGGTGGATCAGTTCATGCGCAAGCCCCTGCGGGATATTCAAAGAACCGACTTCGGCCAGCTCATGGAACGGCTGGAGGGCACCCTGGGGGATTTCTGCTGGAACACCGCGCTACTGTGCAGCCTTCCCGCCACGATTCTGTGCTATGCCGCCATGGTGGTGTTCCTGTTCCTGCAAAACGCCACGCCCCCGGCTTTTCTGCTTGCTTTGCTGCTGCTTCCCGCCTGTCCGGTGCTGAAGGCGCAGCTGACGGGCAAACGGAAGGCCGTGCTGGAACGGGAGGAAGCCGAATACGCGGAAAAGCGCCGAAACGAAGAAATGCGTGTTATGCCCTCCAAGGATTTCCTGCTGGGATATCACCTGGAGAAGCACGAAGCGAAGCTTCTGAGAGGCCTTTTCGATCAGTACCTGCGCAAAAGCGGCCGACAGAAGCAGACCTTTGATGCGGCGGACGGTATGTTGGACTTTCTTTTCCGCTACCTGATTCCCGTATCCGTCCTGGGCATCGGCGTGGCGTTTGCGGCGCGGAATCAGATGACGGCGGGGCTGCTGGTAGCGGCCTACCTGGTGCTGCCCTCCATCGAACGGTGCTATGAGGATGCTGCGCGTCTGATTGACGAGCGCAAGGCAGCTGGAGAGTACATCGACCGCGTCGCTATGTTCTACGGCGCGCAGGAGGCGGAGGAGGATGCGTCCGCGCCGGACACACGGGTGCTCGCGGCGCAGGACATATCCTTTGCCTACGACAAGCAGACGAGTCCTGCGGTGGCGCATGTTTCCCTGACCTGGGAGGCTGCGGATTTCCTTCGCCTGCAGGGAGAAAACGGTTGCGGAAAGAGTACGCTGATTGCCATGCTGTCCGGGCTGTATATGCCCGAGGGCGGAGTGATTGCAGACGGGCAGGGCAGGCCGCTGAACGTGCATCAGCTGCGGGAACTTGTTTCGCTTCAGGAACAGGACGGTGCGGTTTTTCAGGGCACTGTGCGGGAAAACCTGTTCATCGCGCCGGAAGAAAATGACCGGGCGGAAAAGCTGCTTCATCTGTTTGGCTTTAAAAAGCCCCTGGACGCGTCTGTGGAGCCGGAGGGCGCCAATCTGTCCCCCGGGGAGCGGAAGAAGCTGCTGCTGATTCGCAGCCTGATGAAGCGGGCCCGCTTCTATATCTTTGACGAGCCGATGAATCACCTTGACGCTATGGGGCAGCAGGCCTTCGCCGAGCAGGCCGCGCTGCTCAGGCAGCGCCATGGCGTGTTGCTGGTGTCCCACCAGGCTGCAACGAATGCAAAGGAAACGCGGGTGCTGTCCATGCGGCAGGGGAGGATCATGCCGTGCGAAGAGCATGGATAAGCTGCCGGACTGCATGGCGAAGACCGCGAGTCCAAGCGCAAGGAGCTCCTGCGCCTTCGTGAAGCATATTCCTGCGTACAGGATATTTTGCAGGGAAAGGACGGAAAGAGCCAATTTGTGCTTGTGTTTTGGGAAAACGTGTGGTATCATAGTGAAGCGAAACTCAAGGAGGTTTGGAATATGGGTGTTGTGAACATGATTCTTTCCGTGGTGCTGATCCTGGCCGCGCTGTTTATGATCGTTACCGTGCTGCTGCAGAGCAGCAATGTGAAGGGCTTGGGCGCCGTGGCCGGCCAGATGGACAGCTATTTCAGCAAGAACAAGGCCAAGACCGTCGAGGCCAAGCTGGCCCTGGGCACGAAGATCGCCGCCGTGGTGTTCGTTGTGCTGTCGCTGCTGATGCTGGTGCTGAACCGCTTTGCGTAAGCTCATTCTCAAGGGCTGGAAAAGG
>CAMDVP010000263.1 GCA_945877525.1 uncultured Clostridia bacterium
ATGCGCATGGCGGTTTCAATCAGCAGAAAGGCCAGATCCTCCTTGGTGTCCGGCCCATAGGCCGCCTCAAAGTAATCCAGCACCGCGTACTGGCACAGGGATTCATCCTGCCATGCCTGATGGAAGCTGTCGCTGCCCACCATGGCGTACCACCACTGATGGGCCACCTCATGGGAGACGGTCAGCTCCAGGTTCAGGGTGTCCCTCGTCATCAGCTGGGAGGAAATCATCACCATGCGGGGATATTCCATCCCGCCAAAGGGGAAGTTTACCTCCGCCAGGGTGAGGGTCGGGTAGGCGTAGGGACCGTAATGCTGCTCGTAGCATTGCAGGGCGGATTTGGCGAATGTCACCATCTTCTGCGCGAAGGACTGCTCCTTCGCATAGGCTACCACCAGCACATCCCCTGCCATACCGCTGGCGGACGCAAAGCCGTCGCTGATGACCAGCGCAAAGTCACGCACGGCCCGGGCGGTAAAGGTGTAGGCAGTCGTGTCGCCGGAAATGGCCGGCTCGGCATAGCCGGTGGAGGCCACGGCATAGCCCCGGGGTACGGTGATGCGCACCGTCCAGTTGGCGCAGGCGCTCAGGAAGGGATCGCCGATGGACACATAGGGATCGTCCCGCCAGGCGCCGTTCTGCCACAGTGCCAGGGTGGGAAACACGTTGCCCAAGGTGAAAATCTCCTCGCTGACGCCGAAGCGGTTGGCGCACCGGGGAATCAACACCCGATAGCGCAGCGTGACGTGCAGTGTTTCGTGGGGTTCCCACTGCACGGGCAATACAAGCACGGTGTGCGCCTCGTCCTGCCAGGAGAAGGCAGCGTCCTGCCCGTTCAGCTGGGCGCTTTCCACTTCAAGCCCGCCGGGAGAGAAGGCCGTGCCGTAGCAGGCGGCAAACAGCTCGTCCGAGGCGACGGGAGAGGTTCCCTCCGTCAGGTACGCGCCGGAATAGCTGCGAAGCATGAGGCAATCCAGCGTCTGTCCGGCGGGGTTCTGCACAGTCATGACCTGGGTGGCCGTAAGCAGGCGGCTGTCCGGGTCGAAGGCCGCGTCCACCGTAATGTCGTCCAGTGCCTCGGCTGCGTCCTGCACAAGCTGCCCTTCCTCGGGCAGATAGATTCGCTCCGCACCGGCCAGGGTGCCGCCTGCCAGCAGCACCGCCAGTCCGCCGCAGGCGAAAAGGCCAAGCACAATCGCCACGGCGCAGAGCCATGCCTTGCGGTTCTCTCTGGGGGTCAGTCCTCGGGACATACATGCCCTCCTTCCATGCCACCAGAATCAACCAATCTACATTATACCCTATTTCGCCGCGAAAGACAATACGTCACGCCCTGCACAAATCTGCCACGGCGGCGCCGGTTAAGGCGATGAGCGCTTCCCGGGAGAGGATGACCTGGCAGCCCCGCACCCCGGCGCTGACGCTGATGCGCTCCTGTGAAAGGGCGGCGCTGTCGATGTAGGTGGGAAAGGCCTTCTTCATGCCGATGGGGCTGCAGCCGCCCCGCAGGTAGCCGGTGAGGGGCAGCAGTTCCTTCTGCGGCAGCATGATGACGCTCTTGTTGCCGCTGGCCCTGGCAACGGCTTTCAGGTCCAGCTCCCTTTCCACGGGAATCACGCATACCAGGTGGCTTTGCCTGTCGCCCGTGAGTACCAGGGTTTTGTAGATCATGTCCGGGTGGAGGCCGGTTTTGCCGGCCACCAGCTTGCCGTCAAAATGGTCGTCCTCCACGGCGTACTCGCGGGTTTCGTAGGGGATTTTCGCTGCGTCCAGGTGGCGCAGCACGTTGGTTTTCACGGCCTTGGCCATGAAATCACTTCCTTATTTATTGGGCTGGGGGCATTATACCGCACCCGGCGAAAGGACGCAAGGAAAACGGCGGAAAGTTTACGAAATCGCGGGGAGGGGCGAATCACGGATACGGCTGTGGAACAGCCGAAAAAAATCGCCCGAAGCGGTTTACAAACGGGCAAGATTCTGTTACAATGACAGACGGGGGTTTGGGAACCGTCTGCGCGGGCGCAGGAGCACTCCGGCGGCGAACTGCGTGAACGGCGATTGCCCCGAAAAAATGCGGCCCTGCCGCATAAGAAAAATGGAGGAAGACAACCATGACCAAGAGCGAGATCATCAAGGCCTATGCGCAGCATGAAGGCGACACCGGCTCTCCCGAGGTTCAGATCGCCCTGCTGACCGAGCGGATCAACCACCTCAACGAGCACCTGAAGAGCAACAGGAACGACCACCACTCCAACCGTGGCCTGCTGCTGATGGTCGGCCGCCGCCGCGGTTTGCTGGAGTACCTCAAGAAGACCGACATCGAGCGCTATCGTGTGCTGATTGCCAAGCTGAACCTGCGCAAGTAAGCGAGATGGCTCAGGGCTGAAGGCTCTGGCAAGGCCGTCGGGCCGGGAAAAAGCGCCCGCCCGGCGGCCTTTTCAGGGGCCTGCGCCCGAGAAGGAATGTGCCTGGGGGATGTTATCCCTTGAAAATCCCCGATGGGGTTTTCATATGATAGCATCTCCGGGCGGCGAGGGACGCCTTGTCCCTGACGTGAAGAAGGAGAAAAGCATGGAAAGCAAAAAGTTTACCATGGATCTGGCGGGCCGTGAGCTGACGCTGGAATTCGGCAAATACTGCGAGCAGGCTGCTGGCAGCGTGTGGGTCCACCTGGGCGACACCGTTGTCATGGTCAACGCCACCATGTCTCCCACTCCCCGGCCCGGCGTGGATTTCTTCCCCCTGGCAGTGGACGTGGAGGAGAAGCAGTATTCCGTGGGCAAGATCCCTGGCGGCTTCATCAAGCGTGAAGGCCGTCCCACTGAGAAGGCGACCCTGACCTGCCGCCTGATCGACCGCCCCCTGCGTCCCCTGTTCAACAAGGGCATGCGCAACGATGTGCAGGTGGTGGTGACCATCCTGTCCGTGGAGCAGGACGTGCCCCCGGAAATTCCCGCCATGATCGGTTCCTCCATCGCCCTGGCTGTTTCCGACATTCCGTGGAACGGCCCCACCGGCGCGGTGGTGGTGGGCCGTGTGAACGGTCAGTATGTCATCAACCCTGACGAGGAGCAGCGCAAGCAGAGCGACATGCATGTGTACCTCGCCGGCACCAAGGATGCCATCATGATGGTGGAGGCCGGCGCCAACGAGGTTTCCGAGGATGTGATGCTGGACGCCATCATGTTCGGCCATGAGGAGATCAAGAAGCTGGTGGCCTTCCAGGAGGAAATCGTGGCGGCCATCGGCAAGCCCAAGGCTGAGGTGCCCCTCAACGTGACCGGCGACGATGTGAAGGCCGCCGTGCGCGAGTATGCCTACGACAAGTGCGTGTGGGTGTTCGATACCTTCGACCGGCAGGAGCGCCAGCAGCGCGAGGCACAGGTGAAGGAGGAAACCATCGCCGCTCTTTCCGAGCAGTTCCCTGAGCGGGAGGAAGAAATTGCCGATGCGCTGTATTACCTGAACAAGGAAATCATGCGTAAGAAGATCCTTGAGCAGGGCATCCGCCCCGATGGCCGCAAGGTGACCGAGGTGCGCCCCATCTGGTGCGAGGTTGGCGTGCTGCCCCGGGTGCATGGCTCCGCCGTGTTCACCCGCGGCCAGACCCAGGCCCTCACCGTGACCACCCTGGGCTCCACCAGCGAGGGACAGATTCTGGATGGCCTGAGCAATGAGGACTTCAAGCGTTATATCCACCACTACAACATGCCCCCCTATGCCACCGGTGAGGCGGGCCGCCTGAAGAGCCCCGGCCGCCGCGAGATCGGCCACGGCGCTCTGGCTGAGCGCGCCCTGCTGCCCGTGATTCCTTCCGAGGAGGAGTTCCCCTATGCCCTGCGCCTGGTGAGCGAAATCCTTTCCTCCAACGGCTCTTCTTCCATGGCCTCCGTGTGCGGCTCCACCCTGTCCCTGATGGATGCGGGCGTGCCGATTCACGCTCCCGTGGCTGGCGTGGCCATGGGCCTGATCAAGGACGCGGAGAGCGGCAAGGTGGCTGTGCTGACAGATATCCAGGGTATGGATGACTTCCTGGGCGACATGGACTTCAAGGTGGCC
>CAMDVP010000264.1 GCA_945877525.1 uncultured Clostridia bacterium
GGACTGGCTGGTGGGCATGAACGCCAGCCGCGCCTTTACCCTGAAATATGACACGCTGCTCTCCGTAGGCCGGGTGCAGACCCCTACCCTGGCCATTCTGGTGAAGCGCAGGCAGGAAATCGAAGCCTTCAAGCCCGAGGAATACGCCACCCTCACGGCGGACTTTGGCGACTACAAGGGCCTGTGGTTCGACGAGAAGCTCGATCCCGACACCCACCTGCCCACAGCCCAGGCGGCCAGGGATATCGCCAATCAGGTGAAGGGCCGCGAGGGGCGGGTGATTTCCGCCGAAACCACTCGCAAGCGCGATCTGCCGCCCCAGCTGTACGACCTCACCAGCCTGCAGCGGGACGCCAACCGTCTGCTGGGCTTCACCGCCGACAAAACCCTCAAGTTGGCCCAGAGCCTCTACGAGACCCGCAAGGCCCTCACCTACCCCCGGACCGACAGCCGCTATCTGCCCCCGGACATGATTCCGCGGGTGGTGCAAACCATGCGCCTGCTTCCGCAAAGCTACCAGTCCCTGGTGCCCGGCGCGCTGCCGGAGGGCAAGCTCCCCGTGAGCCACCGCACCATCGACGAAACCAAGGTTACCGACCACCACGCCATTCTTCCCACCGCCAAGCGGGTGGATCCCTCCACTTTTTCCGAGGACGAGCGGCAGCTCTACGACCTGGTGGCGCGGCGGATGCTGGCGGCGTTCTATCCTCCCTGCGAGTACGATGCGACCAGGGTGATTACCCAGGTGGGCGAGCATCGCTTCCGCACCGGCGGGCGGGTGATCCTGCAAAACGGCTGGCGGGACGTGGCCCCGCTGGCCAATCCGCCCAAAACCCGCAAAAAGGCCAAGCCCGCCGAGGGCGAGGAGGAAGCCGCCCTGCCCCCGCTTGCCCCCGGCGACGTCCGCACCGTGCGGGACACGCAAATCAAACAGGACGCTACCAAGCCCCCGCCCCAGCATAACGACGCATCCCTGCTTGCCGCCATGGAAAACGCCGGGCGCGAGCTGGAGGATGAGGAGCTGCAGCGGCAGATGAAGGGCAGCGGTATCGGCACCCCCGCCACCCGCGCGGCCATCATCGAGCGGCTGATGCAGGTGGGCTATGCCCAGCGCAAGGGCAAAACCATCGTTGCCACGGACAAGGGCGTGCAGCTCATTGCCATCATGCCGGGGGAAATCGCCTCTCCTGAGATGACCGGCCGCTGGGAGCTGGCCCTTGACCGCATCACCGACGGGCAGCAGGATCCGGAGCAGTTCATGGCGAGCATCCGCAAGTTCTCCGCCTTTCTGGTGGACTACGCCCGGAACAGCCATGCTGCAGTGGCCTTTCCCGATGACGGGCGGCGCAAAAAGCGCCAGCAGCATCTTGCATCCCGGGGCAAGGCGGTGGAGGGCGCGGTGTGCCCGGTTTGCGGCCAGGGCACAGTACTGGAAAGCCCGCAGACCTTCTTCTGTTCCCGGCTCAGCGAAGGCTGCCACTTCACCCTGTGGAAGGACTGCCTCACCCGGGGCGGCGGACCCGAGCTGACGGACAAGCTGGTGGCGCTGCTTCTTAGGCAAAAGCAGCTGCGGGGCTCCACGGGCACCATCGTCCTGGGGGAAGGGCGCATCGCCTTCTACCCCATCGGCAGCGAGGGCGCCACGGTCAACCGCAGCATTCTCTACGAGAAGCAGCGGTAAGCCGCCCCGCAAGGATTGCTTTTTCCCGGCATATGGGCTACAATAGACAAAGAATCTCCACCCCTTTGTGGAAGAAAGAAGGAACGGAATATGGCTGAAAAGCTGCGCAGGCGCTGCGAAATTGAGGACAAGTACAAGTGGAAGCTGACGGATATTTTTCCCACGGACGAGGCCTGGGAACAGGCCCTTGCCGCCCTGTCCGAGAGGGCAAAGGCCTTCGCCGCCCATGACGGCCATGTGGCCGAGAACCCCCGGCAGGTGATCCGGGAGTATTTCGCCCTGAACGAGGAAGTCGCCCCCGTTTACATGTACGCCATGCTGAAGCAGGAGGCTGACAACGCCGACCCCACCGCCCAGGCCCAGAAGGACCGCGTCATGGCTGCCGCGGTGCAGCTTTCCGCCGCTTGCTCCTTCCTGGAGCCCGAGCTGCTGGCCATGGACGAGCAGACCCTCACCGGCATGATGAACGACCCCGATATGCGCGACTACTCCGAATACCTGCGCCAGCTCTTGCGGCAGAAGCCCCACACCCTGCCCAAGGAGCAGGAGCGTCTGCTTGCCATGATGGGCGAACTGGCCCAGGCCCCGGACAACACCTTTACCATGCTCACCAGCGTGGACATGAAGTTCCCCGCCATCACCCTGCCCGACGGCTCCAACCAGGAGCTGACCGAGGGCAATTACTCCTCCTTCATCCATTCCGACAACCGCGATGTGCGCCGCCAAGCCTTCGAGGGCATTATGGGCACCTATGGCAAGTTTGGCGCGACCATCGCCAGCACCTATTCCGCCAGCGTGAAGAAGGACACCTTCTACGCTGCCGCGAGGAGCTATCCCTCCGCCCTGGCTGCGGCCATGGAGCCCCTTGAAATCCCCCAGGCCGTGTATGATAACCTGATCTCCGTGATTCACGAGAGCCTGCCCATCCTGAACGACTACCTTGCCCTGCGCAAGAAGATTCTCGATCTGGACGAGCTGCACATGTATGACCTGTACTGCCCCATGGTCAGCGATTTCAAGATGGAGCTGCCCTACGAGAAGGCCTACGATCTGGTGCTGGAGGGCCTCAAACCCATGGGCGAGGACTACCTGGCCAAGCTGCGTGAGGCCCGGGACGCCGGCTGGATCGATGTGTACCCCAGCGAGAACAAGTCCTCCGGCGCGTTCTCCGCGGGCGATCTGGCCAAGGTACACCCCTATGTGCTGCTGAACCACAACGACAACCTTGACAGCGCCTTCACCATCGCCCATGAGCTGGGCCACTCCATGCACAGCTTTTACAGCAACGCCGCGCAACCCTCCCCCAAGGCGGATTACAGCCTGTTTGTGGCGGAGGTTGCCTCCACCTGCAACGAGGCCGTCATGATGCGGCATCTGCTGTCCACCTTCACCGACAGGAAGGCTCAGGCGTATCTGCTTAACCACTTCCTGGAGCAGTTCCGCACCACCTGCTTCCGGCAGACCATGTTTGCCGAGTTTGAGCGCATCAGCCACGACATGGCCGCCAAGGGCCAGCCCCTGACCCGCGACGCCCTCAGCGCCGCCTACTACAATCTGAACAAGACCTACTACGGCCAGGAGTGCGTGGTGGACGATGTAATCGCCAACGAATGGATGCGCATCCCCCACTTCTACCGCGCCTTCTATGTGTATGTGTACGCCACCGGCCTGTGCGCCGCCGTCAGCCTGAGCGAGCGCATCCTCACCGAGGGCGGGAGCGCCGTGCAGGACTACCGCCGCTTCCTGTCCGCGGGCTGCAGCGTGCCCCCCATTGAGGCCCTGAAGCTGGCGGGCATCGACATGTCCAGCCCCGAGCCCCTGCGCAAGGCCATGGGCGTGTTCCGCGACACCCTCGAGAGATTCAAGGCGGTTCTGGCATGATGATGAACGGCTATAACAAGGAGGAAGCCCTGGGCTACATCCTCCCCCGCATCGACCGCAAGGCCCACCGTGCCCTGGGAGAGCGCATCGACGCGCTGATCTCCCAGGCCATCGACGCCGACATGGCCTACATGTTTGAATCCGGTGTGCTGGACGAAGAGGGCAACGCCGGCGACAGCTACTATGACGATGACGAGGCCATCGAGTTCATGCTGGATGACCTGACGGCGCGCAACGCCCTGTCTGCGGAGGAAACGGCACAGGTTGCCGCCCTGCTGGACGACTATATGGAGCTGCAGCAGGATTACCTGGAATCCGTTGGCTTGGTGGACTGGGAATAACGAGTGCACAAAAACAAGCCCGGCCGGTACATGCCATGAGCGCATACCGGCCGGGCTTTATCATGCTAATACTATTTTCGCTTATACTAGGCCTTGTTTGCAAAATAAAACTTGCACAAATAACTTGGAATATGTAAAATAA
>CAMDVP010000265.1 GCA_945877525.1 uncultured Clostridia bacterium
CAAATATTCGTTGGCATTTTACCCAAAGTGGCTCAAGTCCATTTTAGCATTCACACCGTTTTGCGGGAATCATCATCAAGATGCTATATAATGATACGGTGCAGCACAACAAGCCTCACGTTCATGTATATTACGGAGAATACCAGGCCTCCTTAGGTATTGACGGCGAATTGTTGGCCGGTTCATTGCCTGTGAAACAGCTGAAAATGGTCGTAGGATGGCTGGCCCTACATGAAGAAGAAGCGTATGCTGCCTGGAATAAGGCTGTACGCGGCGAACCCTTTGAGAAGATCAAGCCCCTGATATGAGGAGGATACTCATGTATATTGTAAACGGAATTGCTTTCGCCGGTACAAAAGCATCAGAAACCTTTGTTCAGGCTGTAAAGCCGCTGGATGATCTGATGATGATTGTTACCTTCACTTCAGGTGAGAAGCGTCTGTTCGATGCCACACAGCTCCTTGCATTTCCGGCATTTCAGCCGCTGAAGGATGAAAAGATTTTCAAGAATGCAAAGGTGGAGCATGGCGTGGTCACATGGGCCGATGGTGAGATTGACATTGCTCCCGAAACCATGTACGAAACCAGCTATGCGTATCAGGACATGCAGATACAATAAAAGCATGGAGCATGCGTAGCTCCATGCTTGCATTCAGGGTAAGGATAACGAATCAGAGTGAACCGGGGGGTATTGCATTCAAGTAGTCAATCGGTAGTCAAAACGGTTTTTTCGGAGTGTTCGCAGTGCTGAAATCCTTGTGTTTCCTGGCTTTCCAGGTTCCGGCTGAGTTGCATGGGGTTCAAGAGGCCGGAAGTTCGAATCTTCTCACCCAGACGGAAGAAGTGATTGCGAAATCACTTCTTTTTTTGTGTTTTGGAGCACGCTTCGACTGTTTTGGTTTTATAATATGCCATATTATCAATCCTTCAGTGGGCTGTATAGTCCGTTCTTCCGGCACGCTCTACCCCGCAGCTTCTGTTTTGAACCTATTTTCACACATTTTAACGTATAGAAACGGTTCAAAAACGGTTCAAACTCTGCCTGAAAACGGTTCAAAAACGGTTCAGGCAGTTTTGCTGATTTGTGCAGTGTTTTCAAGGCTTTCAGGCTGCTGTACGTTCATCGTGCCGGTCATGTAGTTGGCCAGCTTGATGGCATCATTGACCTCTTGCTCCTTTGTCAGCTTACTGTAAATCTGGAGAATCATCTGGGCATCGCTGTGCCCCATCCAGCTCTGCAGCGTTTTCAGCGGGATTCCTGCATAGTAGCAGCGTGTGCAGAAATCCACCCGGAAATCATGGCAGCGAATGGTGATATCCTTCCACGCGGGAAGCTCCTCCCCTGCTTCCAGAAGAGCTTTGTGTGCTTTCGTCTTGCCGTACCAACGCTTATGACAGCCATTAAGCCTGGTTTCCAGATAAGTGATGTATGAGTCATACTTCCGGTCGAAAGCGGCCTGGGTCATCAATGACCCATCTGTTTTTGTGCAGAGAAGCCCGTGATGCCCTCGCAAGGCATTGGCCAGAGGCGGCACCAGGGGAATCGTCCGTTGGGCTGCGTCCGTTTTGCCATCCGTCAGCTGCGGCTGATTCCCCTCCGCAAAGCTGACTGCACCCCTGACGGTGATCGTCATCTTCTGGAAATCCACATCACGATCCACGTCGATATACAGCGCTTCTCCCCGGCGAAGGCCCGCATAGAGCATGACCATCGCGCACAGCCCGAAGTCATGATCTGCGTAAGTGGATGTCACAAGGTCACGCTCCCACATTTCCAGTGCCCGGTGCCCCGCGGTTTTCTTGCACTTGGGGCGCTTTACCAGCTCCATGGGGTTTCGGATCAGTGCGCCCTCCGCCACCGCCGTCCGGAAAATGCCACGTATCATGGACATATACTTTGCCACATGCGATGCAGAGTAAACACTCAGGCGATTGCACACGCCCTGCATATCCGTGACGGTGATATTCCGCATCGGCTTGTTCCGTAAGGCAGAAGCTGTGAATTCTACCATCTTTGCGTACTGCTTTTGCTGGGAGACGCCGCATTCAGCTCTGTAAACAGACAGCCAGTTCAGGCCATAATCAAGGAATGTCATTTCTGCATAGTCGAGATTCAGGCCAATGCTTTCCGATGCCACGTATTCATCGCGCTTCTTCAAGGCCTCAGCCTTTGTCTTTCCGTAGAACTGCTTGGTGCCGTAATTGACCTTGAAGCGGCCATCGTTTCTTTTTGTGAGTTTCTTCTGAGACATGCTATTCCTCCTATGAAATAGAACGTCCCACATCACGTCAGTCGATTCAGTTATCAAGGTGCCAGGATGATTTGAATCATCCTGCCCCTATGATAGCAGACTTTGCGATGTGGGACAAGTGTTTTGTATACAGTTTTATCCTCCTAATAAGTCAGTCATTACGAATCATTCAGTCGATGTTGTGTCACCCATTGGGTGGGACACCTGATCATCCATCCACCGCTGCAGCGCCGCCCGGTTGACAACAAGCCTCTTGCCGACCCGGAACGCCGGAAAGCCAGGCTGCTTCACCAGCTCGTAGGCGTTGGGGCGAGAGATGTGCAGCTCCTCGGCCATTTCGTCCACGGTCATTCCCATGGTGGGGAACTGACGGACGGCTGGGGGCGCTTTGGGCTCTGGCATTGCCTTGATTTTTAGGGTTCTGCTGTACATTTCATTTTCTCCTCTAACAGTGTTTCTGTCGATTTGCTACGTACATACATACAGCTTTGATTCTGCTGTGTACGTATGTATGTAGGATTTTGTCCGTATCCTTATATGTTATGAAAAAGGGTTGTCATTGGGATATACTCGTTGGAGTCCGCCTCTGCTGCGTATACCGGAGTCAAGCATCAGTTTGATTCCTTTGAACCCCCACACGCGGCGGCCGTCCACGCTGTACACATTGTTGGTGTGCTCGATGCCGTACTTCGTGGCATTCGCGACCAGGTAGTCGGACACCGTCCTGGCTTTCAGCGGGGTGAAACCATTGTCATCGCACCAGACATCATACACAGCCATCAGTTCCTTGGAAGTCACGGAACAAGCCGGGTCAAACTGGATATAGTCCTCCGATTCCAAAAACATCAGCAGATTGTTGCCGTCCTGCTTGAGCACCTCGCGGTTTTGCCGCGCGCGCTCACTCTCGGTGAAACGGAACTGATTGGCCACCAGCCGCTGCAAGCCCTCAAACGCCCACAGCAGGATCCCCTCCAACTCTGTGCAGAGCTTGGCAGCCAGGTCGGGATCGTCCACCCGATCGGTTGCCTTGCCCCTGGTGGTCAGAATCAGCTGGCGGCGGTAGAAACCATCGCTGCGGTCGTAGAGGGATTGCAGGTCGCCGTTGCTGAATGCCAGCAGCCGCGCAAACATGTGTCCCTGATAGCTCTGTTTGCCCTTCACCTCCAGGTCCATCTTGCCATTAGCAGTGACCAGGGATTTCACGTAATTGGTCTGTTTGAGGGCCTCCATGCGCATATCGTCATCGATCATCAGATGGATGTGTTCCAAATCAGCCCTGGCAAACTGATTCTCGGACACCTTGCCCACGCTGCCATCCTTGGCGTTGATGCCGAACAGCTTCTTCAGCACCGTTCCTGCCTGGGACTTGCCCTCCCCGCCGCTGCCCTTGATGATCATCATCCGCTGTGCCTTGTTGGTAGGTAGCAGGCAGTAGCCCACAAACTCCTGGAAGGTGACAATGTCCTCCGGCCAGAGCAGGCCAGCAAGGTATGCCTTCCAGCGTACCGGCTCGGGCGTGTCCGGGTTGTAGGCCACCGGCAGACGGGTGCGGACAACATAGAAACAGTTAGCATCGAAGCTGCCTTCCAGAAACAGCGTGCCATTCGCCAGGTGGATGCGATCCTCCTCCGGCGGGAATTCCGGCATATAGGCGGTAATCTTCAGTACTTCGATGATGTTCTTGATTTTATTGGGCACCCCGGTGTGGACGTATGGGTGTATTTCTTCAAAGATGGCCTCCCGCAGCGGGGCATCATCCTGCATGCGGCCCTCTGGTGTGAA
>CAMDVP010000266.1 GCA_945877525.1 uncultured Clostridia bacterium
CTGATTTGTTAGTACATGTCGCGCCAAAGGCGAATAAGAACACCGCCGCCGTGTTAACCGGTGGTATCGTTGACAGTGATATGGCTTGTGAGCCCTCCGACACCTCCCAGGGGTTTTATAAAAAAACTCCCGGCGGCAGTGTCCGCCGTCTCCTATCTTACACGATTTTTCCCCGGAATGCGACCCCTATTATCATGAAAATCATTTTTCTTTTTTTCGGGACGCCCAGGTGGCAAGTACCGCCAGCGCCAGTCCCATGGCCACCCACGGCCACGCCGCCGCGCAAAACTCCGCCATTTCCGTTCATCTCCTTGTTATTCAAATACGTCGCATTCCTTCAGCACCTGGCAGCGCTTCTGCCACACCTTCCGCCAGCCCAGGCCCAGAAAAGCCGCTACCGTCAGGCTCAGGCAGCCGCACCACGCGTTGACCGCCGAGGGAAGCGACAGACCCATGCACAGGTTGCTAAGCCCAATGCCCAGGTTCGCCACAGTCAGCGGGGCAAGGAACCGCTGGATGCGTCCCAGATACTCCGCCTGGGAGCGGTTGTCCGAGAACAGGCGGAAGTCCCTGTCCCCGCTTTTGCGGAAGTACACCCAGCGCATCATCCGGCCCACATACTCCGCGCCGCTGTCCTCCACCAGGCGCAGATAGCCCATGCTCTCCGCCGAGGCAGGGCACTGATTCAGCAGCTGCAGGCGCACGGTATATTCCCCAGGCTGCACCTTGTCAAAGGTGTAGCGGCAAAAACCCACGCCGCTCAGCGCCCAGCCCTGAGCCGCCATTTCATTCAGCCACTTTTCTTCCTTGTCGTATTCCCAGACCCAGAACAGCTTATAGAAGGTTTCCTTCATTTTCCCTTTCCTCCAGCAGTTTTTTCCCGTTGGTCGCCAGCTCCTCCAGCCGTGCCAGCTCCTCCCTCAGCACTGACATTCCCTCCGCGGTGATGAGGTATTCTTTTCTGCGGCCCTCGCCCTCGCCGGGCAGGGCGGTAATCCACCCCTTGTCCAGCATGGTGCTGATGGCCCCGTACAGTGTGCCCGCCGCCAGACGCACCCGCCCGCCGGTCAGCCCCTCCACCGTCTGCATGATGCCATAGCCGTGCCGGGGCTGCAGCAAAGTAAGCAGGATATAGTACACCGCCTCCGTCAGTGCGCCGCCGTTTCCCATGACGCATCCTCCTTTTCGTCCTCCGATATATCGGCCATCGATATATATTATATCGACCTCCGATATATCTGTCAATAGGAACTTGCAGGATTTTCCCTTTTTCCGGCGAAGGATACTACGGATTGATTCGACAGACAGGAGGAACAGGCTCATGCTTGAATGCTGCACCCTGGGCACCGGCGGCGCGCTGCCCCTGCCCGACCGGGGGTTGGCCAGTCTCTATGTGCGGACAGGCGGGCGCGGCCTGCTCATTGACTGCGGCGAGGGTACGCAGGTGGGGATTCGCAAGGTCGGGTGGGGATTCCGGCACATCGACGGACTGCTGCTGACCCACTTCCACGGCGACCACTGCGGCGGCGTTCCCGGGCTTCTGCTTTCCATGACCAAGGCCGGCCGGGAGGAGCCGCTGCATATTTATGGCCCTGCCGGGCTCCGGCGCATTATTGACGGTCTGCGGGTGATCGCCCCGGCGTTGTCCTTCCCGCTTGCGCTGCATGAGCTGCCCCAGGAGCCGGCGGATTTTTCCTGCATTGGGCTGGAGATCACCTCCTTCCCCCTGCGGCACAGCCTGCCCTGCCTGGGGTACCGGCTGCATCTGCCCAGGCAGGGGGCGTTTCAGCCGGAGAAAGCCCGCGAGCTGGGCGTGCCTGTTACCCTGTGGAAGGAATTGCAGCAGGGCCGCGCCGTCGAGACGCAGGGCCGCGCCGTGCAGCCCGGCGATGTGCTGGGGCCTGCGCGCCGGGGGATTACCCTGCTCTACGCTACGGACACCCGTCCAGTGCCGGAAATCGTTTCCTACGGCCAGGGGGCAGACATGATGATCCTGGAGGGCATGTATGCCGGGGAGGACAAGCGCACCCAGGCCCTGAAAAACCGCCACATGCTTTTTGCTGAGGCAGCGTCCCTGGCGGCACAGGCAAACGCAAGGCAGCTGGTACTGACCCATTTCAGCAACTGCATCGACGATCCCGAAGCCGCTCTTCCCCCGGCGCAGGCCATTTTTCCAGGCGTCTGCTGCGCGCAGGATGGTCTGTGCTTTACATTGTCCTATCCAAAGGACTGACGCTGTTCTCACTTAAAAAGGTTTTTGCCGAAGGCAGAGGTTTCGCGCCTGCGGGCGCGAGCAAAGGGCTTTCCGATCGCCCTTTGGAAACCTTCGGAGCCGTCCCCTTGCTGCTATGCTTTGAATTCAGCACAGTATGACGCTGTTTTTTTGCTGAATCTGCCTGCATTTTTTCATCCCAGCCCCTTGACGGGCGGGGCCGAAACGAATATACTGAAGCGTCATGTTTTTTACACTGCATTGCCCGGGCACAGGTCGCCGCCCGACCCGCCGGGGCCATCGAAAGGGGCCAAGGGAGCATGAATACCAAGTTCATTTTCGTCACCGGCGGCGTGGTTTCCTCGCTGGGCAAGGGTATCACCGCCGCTTCGCTGGGCCGCCTGCTCAAGTGCCGCGGCCTGCGGGTTTCCATCCAGAAATTCGACCCCTACATCAATGTGGACCCCGGTACCATGAACCCCTACCAGCATGGCGAGGTGTTCGTGACTGACGACGGCGCGGAAACCGACCTCGACCTGGGCCACTACGAGCGCTTCATCGACGAAAGCCTCACCCAGGCCGCCAACGTGACCTCCGGCCGGGTGTACAAGACCGTGATCGACCGCGAACGCCGGGGCGAATACCTGGGCGCGACCATCCAGGTTATCCCCCATATTACCAACGAAATCAAGCGGAACATCCTGCAGGTGTCCCGCCTGCCCAATCCGCCGGACGTGGTCATCACCGAAATCGGCGGCACCGTGGGCGATATTGAAAGCCTGCCCTTCCTGGAGGCCATCCGCCAGATGCGCGCAGAGGTGGGCTTTGAAAACAGCCTGTATATCCATGTGACCCTCATTCCCTACATCAAGGCCGCGGGCGAGTTGAAAACCAAGCCCACCCAGCACTCCGTGAAGGAGCTGTGCGGCATCGGTATCAGCCCTGATGTGCTGGTCTGCCGCTGCGAGCATGAGGTGCCTACCGACGTGCGGGCGAAAATCGGCCTGTTCTGCAATCTGCCCGCCGACCGGGTGTTCCAGAACCTGAACGCCCGCTCCATTTACGAGGTGCCGCTACTGTTGCACAAGGAGGGCCTGGACGAAAAGGTGTGCCAGCTGCTGGGCCTGGGGGACATGCCCTGCGACTTGACCGAATGGCGCGCCATGGTAGACCGTCAGATGCACCCCGTGCAGGAGACCACCATTGCCCTGGTGGGCAAGTATGTGGAGCTGCCTGACGCCTACCTGTCCATTGTGGAGGCGCTGACCCACGGCGGCATCGCCCATCAGGCGAAGGTGAACATCCGCTGGATTCAGTCCGCCGACCTGACGCAGGAAAACGTGGCGGATTCTCTGGCCGGCTGCCACGGCGTGCTGGTGCCCGGCGGCTTCGGCTCCCGCGGGCTGGAGGGCAAGATGATTGCCATTCAGTATGCCCGGGAGCATGGCATTCCCTTCCTGGGCATCTGCCTGGGCATGCAGATGGCGGTGATTGAGTTTGCCCGCCATGTGCTGGATCTGCGGGACGCCAACACCAGCGAGGTCGACCCCAACACCACCTACCCGGTGATCGACCTGATGGAGGATCAGAACCTCGAGAATCTGGGGCATACCATGCGCCTGGGCAAATACCGCTGCGCGCTGGTGCCCGGTTCGCTGAGTTACAAGGCCTATGGCACGGAGGAAATTGAGGAGCGCCACCGCCATCGGTATGAATTCAACAACGACTACATCCAGCGCTTTGTGGACGGCGGCATGCGTATTGCAGGCCGCAACCCCGAGCGCAACCTGGTGGAA
>CAMDVP010000267.1 GCA_945877525.1 uncultured Clostridia bacterium
GGAGGCAATCTCCGTGTCCATGTCTCCGCGGGTATCCAGCAGGTAGGGCATATCCAAAAGCAGGTCTTTCAGTTTCATAGCAGGTCTCCTTATTCGGCCGCCTGTCCCGTGGGCGACAGCCACACCGTCGCCTCGGTTCCCAGGGGCACATATTCTCCGGCAGCGGGCGATTGCCTCACGCACAGGCCCGTGCCTTCCGTCTTCAGCGTCAATCCGCGCAGCCTTGCCACCCGGGCGCAGTCCACATCGCTCATGCCGGAAAAGTCCGGCGTCAGGATCAGTGTGTCCGGGGTGACGCCGTTGGATGCAACGGTATAGGCCATCACATGTCCTCCGGCCACCAGGGTGCTTCCGGCAGGAGGCAGCTGGGTGATCACGGTGTCGTTCACGCCGTCGCTCATCAGCTCCAGCCCCGCCTCTGCAAGTGTACGCCTTGCGGCGGAAATCGTCAAGCCCGTGATGTCGGGAATTGTCACATCCGGTATACTTTCATCAGCATAGGGCTTGATCTGCAGATAGCTGAGCGCATCCTGCAGAATTTGCCGGGCGAAGGGCGCGGCGGTGGTACCGCCATAATCCACCGGCACGCGGGCCTCGTTCACCACCACCAGCACCGACAGAATCGGGTCGTTGGCGGGAGCAAAGCCGTAGAACGAGCCGATGTGCACGTCGCTGACAATCCGCCCGTCCTTGTACACCTGGGCCGTACCCGTTTTCCCTCCGATGCGGTAGCCGGCAATCCGGGCGTTCTTGCCGCCGCCGTTTTCCACCACGTTTTCCAGCAGTCCCCGGAGGGTTCGGCTGGTTTCGGCCCCGATGGGTGTGGACACCACTGTGGGGCTGAAGCGCTGCAAAACCTCTCCATCAGGAGACTGGATTTCGCTGACCAGGTAGGGCTTCATCAGCTTGCCGCCGTTGATGGCGGCGTTGGCGGCCATCATCAGCTGGATGGGCGTAACGGCCACCGACTGCCCAAAGCCGATGCGGGCCAGGTCGACATTCTTCACATACCGGCTTCCAATGAGAATGCCTGCCGACTCCCCCGGCAGGTCAATGCCCGTGCGTTTGCCCAGGCCGAAGGCGCTCAGGTAGCGGTAAAAGGTATCTGTGCCCATGCGCAGCGCCAACTCAACAAATACGGGGTTGCAGCTGTTTTGAAGGCCCTGGGCCATGGTTTCCGCCCCATGGGGTCTGCCCCAGCAGCGGATGGTGTCGCCGTCCACGGTGATCTTCGCCGAGCAGTAGAAGCTGTCCTCCGGGGTGGTCACACCGCTGTCCAGGGCCGAGGCCGCGGTGATGATTTTGAAGGTGGAGCCCGGCTCGTACACGTCGGAGACGGCGGTGATGCGCATCAGCTCCGTCAGGGCGGCCACGTCGTCCCGGGGCGGGTCGTTGGGATCATAGTCGGGCTTCATGCACATGGCAAGGATTTCCCCCGTGCGCACGTCGCTCATCAGGCAGGTAACCGAGGCAGCCTGGTTCACCTCCAGGCATTCCCGCATGGCCTTTTCGCACACCTGCTGCAGGGTTGCGTCGATGGTCAGCTTCAGGGTGCTTCCCGGGCTTGAGGGCACATACCAGCTTTCACTGCCGGCCAGCACCCGGTTTCGGGCGTCCACCTGGCGCAGGTATTTTCCCTCCTGCCCCGCCAGCACCTGCTCGTACTGGATTTCCAGCCCGGACTGGCCCTGGCTGTCCACATTGGTCAGCCCCAGGGTCTGCGTCAGCAGCTCCCCGTAAGGATACCATCTCCTGGCGTCCTCGTCAAAAGTAATGGCCGCCATGCCCGCCGCCGGATCGCTTTCCGTTTTCAGGCGGCGGATGGCATCCACGGTTTCCCGGGTCACCTGCCGCCTGAGAATCACCGATCCCTTCGTTTTATCCTGCAGCTTTTTCATGGCGCTCTCCCGGCTGAGGGACAGCACCGGCTCCAGCGTATCCAGGAAAAGCGCTTCATCCTTCACCAGGCGCGGATCGGCGCAGACCATGTAGGAGGTGGCGCTCAGGGCCAGCACGTTGCTGCCCCGGTCAAGGATTGTGCCCCGGCGCGCCGTGACAATCCCCTCCTTGGTCCACTGGCTTACTCCCCGCTGGGTGAGGGTTTCCGCTTCCAGTACCGTCAGCTGCCAAAGGCGCGCCGTCACCAGGAGAAACAGCCCTCCCAGGATGGCCGTCGTCAGCAGCATTCTTTTGCGTACCTGCAGTTCGGGATGCATACCCGTCCTCCCGGTTTACGCAAAGATTCCAAAATGGGAGACCGATTGCTCAATCTCCCAGAATGGTCGCAAGATGTTCCCCCGTCAGGGAGCTTCCGCCGCCCGTCAGGGTCATGTTGGCCGCTTCGGGCGCGCTGAGGTACACCACGTTCACCCCTTTGGAGGAGATCATGCCCATCTGCGCCGCCTCATAGCCCACGTTCACCGACGCGGCCCGCGCGGCCAGCTCGGTTTCCAGTTCCTCGTTGGCCAGGTTGATTTCCTCAATGCGTTGCTCCATGATCCGCACCCGCTTGGACGTTTCAATTACATGGCTGCGGTTCACCAGGCAGGCAGTGCCCAGGGTGAAGGCCAGCGCCACCAGCAGCACACAGGCCGTCATGCCGCTGACGCCGTCGCGGCTGAAGGGCGGTATGCGGCCGGTATCCTGGCTGCTCACTGCCGGGCGGTAGCGGTCCGACCGCCTCGTTCGGCTGCGGCTGACGCCCATGGTGCGGGCGTCATAGACGCTCTGCGCGCCCTGATCCTCCATAAAGGGGAGCGGCACGCTGCTGGTCA
Source organism: uncultured Clostridia bacterium (assembly GCA_945877525.1). Classification (GTDB taxonomy): domain Bacteria; phylum Bacillota; class Clostridia; order Christensenellales; family Aristaeellaceae; genus UBA11524. The sequence continues at coordinate 2,775 of CAMDVP010000267.1, forward strand.
TGCGCTCAGCCCTGATATTTCGGGCCGATACCCTGCCCCAGTCTCCGGGCAGAACGCCCGGCCCGGCAAAGTAGGCCTTTCTTTTGAACAGGCGGAAGATGGGCAACATACTCTATTCACCCCTTACAGCCGGAAGAACGCTTATTCCTCCAGCGCGCTGATATCATCCAACAGTCCGGGCAGATCCTGCATAAACTTCTGGAACTGCTCGTCCGCGCTCACGCGGGTCACCACGCGGACATGGTCGCTGGCGCCGGTGATCTCCACATCCTTGTCATCGCCCAGGATGCATGCGCGGATCTTTGCCGGCAGCAGCACGCGGCCCTGGCCGTCGCATTCCTGCTCTCGGAAGCTCAGCGCGTCCAGCTGCTCCAGATACCGCCGGAGGCTGCTGTTGACCCGCCCCAGCTTCTCATACCGATCGCGCATGCGCGCCCACATCAGGTTGGGATACAGGGCAATGGACTTGAAATCATAGCTGGGCGCGATGCAGAAGGTGTCGCCCAGCGCCTCCCGGAATACCAGCGGCACAACCATACGGCCCTTGGCGTCCAACGAATGGGAATAGGAGCCGATAAACGTGTGGCTGTACTTTTCCAGCAGACGGCGATCCTCATCGCTCATTGCCTCGGCTGTGGAAGCGGCGGCAGCGGCCTCTTCCGGCACACGGATCTCGTCGTTCTGATCTGCCACCACTTTTCACCACCTTACTGCCCTTTTCCTACCCTTCACCCCCATTATATCCCACCTTTTTGGATGAAGCAAGAGCTCCGCCGAAATTCTTTTGCATTTCTGCGGTTTTCTTTATGAACTGAATTTCTTTATTTTGTCTCTATTTTGTCATATAGTTGTTCATCTTTTGTGGTCTGATGTTCGCCTGCGCCCATATCTGGTGGACAGAAAAACAGCGCCCGGCACAATGCCGGACGCTGTTGTCCAATTTGTAACAAAGATATAAGACTTTATTTTTTTCTTTTCACATCTGCGAATCCAGCGGGATTTCCGCCAGGCGGAAGCCCAGGCTGTCGCAGCTGACCAGACGATAGCGGATGCCGTGGTGCTCCCCCTGGAAGCCCACGCGGACAGCCTGCCCATGCAGGTGCCCATACACCACCGTATGAATGGGGTAGCGCTCCAGCAGCGCCGTCACCTCGGTATCGCGCTCCGTGTCATACAGCGGAGGATAGTGCGTCATCACCACCAGCGGTC
>CAMDVP010000268.1 GCA_945877525.1 uncultured Clostridia bacterium
CACGAACACCAGAATGCCGATGACGGCGGCAATCTTGTAGTTGCTGTCGTCCACGGTCATCTTGTACAGCCAGGTAATCAGCAGGTCGGTGTAGCCCGCGTTGCCGGACAGCTCCAGGGACAGGGGCTTGCCCTGAGTGAGCAGGTAAATGACGTTGAAGTTGTTGATATTGCTGGTAAACGACGTCAACAGGTACGGCCCGGTAACGAACAGCATGTAGGGCAGGGTAATCTTGCTGTAAGTCTGGAAGGCATTGGCGCCGTCGATGCGGGCGGACTCATACAGGTCAGCGGGGATGTTCATCAGAATGCCCGTGGCGATGAGCATCAGATAGGGAATGCCGATCCAGATGTTGATGCCGATGATGGTGCACCTGGCCCAGGTGGGGTCAGTCCAGAAGGGAAGAGGCGTGGAAATCCAGCCCCACTTCATCAGGTAGGTGTTGATGAGGCCGTCGGCGGCGAACATCTTGGACACATACAGCAGGGACACAAACTGCGGAATGGCGATGGTCATCACCAGGATGGTGCGCCACATTTTCTTCAGCTTGATGCCCTTCTTGTTAATCATGATGGCCACCAGCATGCCCAGGAAGTAGTTCAGGAAGGTGGCGAAGAAGGCCCAGACCAGCGTCCAGAACAGCACCTGGCTGAAGGTGGAGCCATAGCTGGCGCTGTCGGAGGACAGCAGGGTGCGGAAGTTATCCCAGCCCACCCAGGTGAACAGCTTTCCCGGAGGCTGGTGGGTCATATCGAAGTTGGTGAAGGCCACCAGGATCATGAAGATGATCGGCAGGATGGTGAACATGAAGATGCCCAGGGTCGGCAGGGCCAGCAGCGTTTTGTGGAACTGGTGGTCCGCCAGGGCGGCAATGTCATCCTTGGCGCACTTGAGCTTCTTGCCGGAGGCCAGGATCTGCTGGCTGATCTTGTTCTGACGGATGTTCACCCGCCAGGTGTAGATGAAGGCCAGGATGAAGAAGATGGTCAAAATGCCGTAGAGAAGGATAAGGAAGGAGTTGTCGCCATACTGGGTCACGCGGCCGACCTTGGTGGTTTCCACGGTACCCAGGGTGCCCATCTTGGCCAGGTATGCGCCGCCGAAGAAGAGAATGTACAGGTTGAACACCGTCTGGAAAAGGAAGAACAGAATGCCGCGCATGTACTGCCCCCTTGCAAAGGAGCCGAAGCCCATCACCAGGAAGGACACGCGGGTTTTCCAGTCGCCGGTGCGGAAGGTATCAACAATATCCTTGCACTCCAGCCCCAGCTTCTTCACCATGCCCCACAGCCCCAGGAAAAGCCCTTTCAGGCCTCCCCACAGCCGCAGGGGGATGCTTTTGAAGAACGCAAGCAGCTTGTAGCCTGCCTTGGCCGGTTTGCTCAGCCGGAGAAAATCCAGTTCCGTCATGCTTTCACCAACCCCGTTTGCTTTCTGCGTCGTGATGTGTAATGCTGTCCTTGCATAAAACGATTGCTTTCCAAAGGCAGAGGTTTCGCGCCTGCGGGCGGCGTCCGCAGCCTCAATCGTCGCGGCCAAAGGCCGCTCGTTTCGGCTGACTCGTTCGGCTTTCTCTTTGTCGCCACTGGCGACGAAAGCCTCACTCCCCAAAGGGCTTTCCGGTCATCGTCGCTCCGCTTTCGACTTCCGCCTTCGGCGGACTCGCCACTGGCGAGGCGTCGCCCTTTGGAAACCTTCGGGTCCGTCCTCTTCATGCTATACTTTTCATGCAGGACAGACAGTGTAAGGCGGCCTCCGCCGCACCGGGAATACCGAAAAAAGAGGCTGGGGCATATGCCCCAGCCCCGGAGGTTCGGATTACTGAGCGGTCACATAGGAACCGGCAGTCTCCTGGAAGCTCTGCAGTACAGCCAGCAGCTCTTCGTCGGTCGCGTTGTCGTACTTGTCGGCAATCACGTCGTCGCCCAGGGCGGTAGCCAGGGTCCAATAGTCGCCAGGATACTGACCCTGGCCGATGCAGTACTGCAGCTGGTCAGCCAGAGCGGACAGCGCCACGTCAGCCTGCACAGCCTCGGACTTCTGAGCCTCGATGTTGGAGGGGCCCCAGCCCACAGCCTCGAAGCGAGCGGTCTGCACCTTGCCGGAAGCCAGGTAAGCAGCCAGCGCGTCGCAGGCAGCCAGCTTGGCCTCGTCCACCTGGGGCTTCACGCCCAGCATCTTGAAGCCGCCGAAGCCGCCCATCTGGAAGCCGGCAATGGTGGGCAGCTTGCAGGCCGCGTAGTTGTCCTTCAGGCTTTCCTGCACAGCGCTGGCGTCCCAGGTGCCGCTGATCAGCGCGCCCAGGTTGGTGGCCTTGGAAGCGGAGGACAGGTTCACGAAAGCGGGGCTCTTGGCCATCTCGATCATGGCCTTCAGGGCCTTCACGCCGTTTTCGGAGGCGTAGTTGCAGTTCATGGCCACGATGGCGCCGCTGTCGTCCACGTCATAGGTCAGGGTGCAGCCCGCACCGAAGAAGAACGCAGTCTGATACCAGCCGGAGTTGATCTCCATGTAGACGTTCTTGCCAGCCTTCTCGCAGTCGGCCAGGATGGCTTCCATGCTGGAAGGATCGGTGACAACGCTCTTGTCATAATAGAGGAAGTAGCCGTTGTCGGAGGTCATGGGATAGGCATACATGGTTTCGCCCAGGGTCACGGCGGACACGGAGCCCGCGTCGTTCTCGGCCTTGACAACCTCGGCATTTTCGGGAGCCACGTCGATCAGGGCGCCGGCGGCCACCAGGCGGGCCAGCTGGTCCTGCGCGAAGCCGAAGATGTCGGCGCCGCCCTCGACGTCAGTAATCATGTTGGAAGCCGCGTCGCCTTCGCCCACGGGCTCCACCGTCACGGTGATGCCGGCATACTCGGGATATTCGGCCTTAAAATTCTCAATCTGCTGCTGAGTGAATTCTACCGTAGCGTCAGCGACCCAAACCTTGATTTCGCCGCTGAAGCCCTCGGCGCTGGCGCAGCCCACCATGGACAGCACCATCACCAGAGAAAGAACCATGGCAAGGAACTTCTTCATGGGATGTCCTCCTTCAAATCTCAGGGCGTTTACGCACCCTTTTTTATGGGACAAGGGAGCGTATCCCCCATCGTTATGGTTAGTATAACACCTTTTCATCCATCTTTCAAGAGAAAATCGAAATCGTTTCCATAAAAATTTTTGGTCATGTTTCCGGCCGTTTTGTGCTGTTCAGCTTCGCATCGTCGATTTTTCCCCATGCGCCCGCGCCGTCGCAGCGCACATGGATACCCACGGTGACCACGTCACCGTCCTTCACCTCGACACCTTCGATGACGGGCCTGTCCCAGCTGTTGTACACGGTGATCACCGCCGGGCAGGTATAGCGGATTTCCCCATTTACCTTCACATAGCTGTATATGTCGGTGTTGCCGCCGTCGCCGCCCATGATGGCGATTTCGTAGCGGTAGGTGCCGGCGGGAAGGCCCTCCACGTCCTGCTCCAGCTCAAAGGCCACACTGCCCGCTTTTTCGGAGTAAAAGTGGTAGTGCTTCGTACCCGTGAGGGAGTCGGCCTTCTTTTCCTCCACATACAGCTGGGCAGTTTCGGCCAGGTCGATGGCCCGCCACATGCTGTCGTCCGCCTCCTCAAAGCTGTCGTTGCGCAGGTAGTTGTATTCCACCATGGCCACCTGGCACAGCGCCTCCATGCCGTCGGCCATGCCGCGCAGGGCGTAGGTTTTCACGCCGCCCGCCTTCATGGCTGCGGTGTCAACGGGCTCCCAGGTCACGGGTACCTGGCGGCGGCTACCGTCGTTCATCACGGCGCTGACGGTGTCCGGCAGGGTAATGTCGCCGTTCAGGTCAAAGGACAGGAAGGTGTCGTCAATCGCGTCGGCACACAGGGGTACTTCATTGCCGCTACGCACCAGGCGGAACACCCGCAGACTTTCCAGCGCATGCCCTTCAAAATCGAACAGGGCCTGGTTGTCGCAGGCGCTTCCGCCATAGTATA
>CAMDVP010000269.1 GCA_945877525.1 uncultured Clostridia bacterium
CAGTTTGGTCTGCTATGGATCATTTTTTGGTTCAACTTCAGTTTACAATCAACCTGTGCAGGAAATTTTGAAAAAAAGTTGTATTTCCCCCTTTACAAATGCCTTGCGCTGTGTTATACTATGTCTTGTTCGCGGGGCATTAGCGCAGCTGGTAGCGCACAACACTGGCAGTGTTGGGGTCAGCGGTTCGAATCCGCTATGCTCCACTCCCGGAAACCCTAGAGAAATTGCGGGTTTCCGGTTTTCTTTTACCCTTTAGTACCATCGTTAGTACCATTGTTGAGTTTCAGGCAGCTTCGGAATCGGGGCCATATTCCCCTCCGACAGCTGCTTTTTCATTGTTTTTCTATTGTTTTTGCAAACTCTTCTCAATACTGGCAGATCAGCGCTTCCAACTGGTCTGCGGCCTGCTGCCTCATGTCCGAGTTGCTGTGGCCGTAGACATCTAAAGTGAAAGCGACGGTCGCATGGCCCAGCGTCTCAGAAAGTGTCTTAGGATCAACATGGCTCTGCAAGGACAGTGTAGCGTAGGTGTGCCTCACATCATGGAACCGCACCTCAGGTCGACCCATGTCCTTCACAATGTCCTTGAAGTGGACATACAGCGTCTTAAATCGGACGAACATGCCGTTGGCACGGGTGAAAATCATGTTGTACTCATTGTGCCAGCTGCTTCCCGCACGCAAGCGCTGTTCGTTCTGCTTGCGCTTGGCTTCCTGGAGGACTGCCATGGCCGTGGTGGTCAGGGTGATGGTGCGCTCCTTGCTGTTTTTCAGCGGCGTGTACATCATCTTGCCCTTGTCAGGGCCGGAAGCAATTCGGACGAACTGCCGGTATACGCGCAGGGTGTGCTTCTCGAAATCCACACAGTCCCAGGTGAGGCCGATTAGCTCGCTTTCACGCAGGCCAGTGAAGAAGTCGAAGCGCATCATCAGGTAATACTCGTCATCCTTCGCCAGATTCATGAACATGCCCATCTCTTCTTTGGTGAACGGGTGCATTTCATGCTGCTGAATATGCGGCAGCTCGCAATTCTTGCTCACGTTCTTGCGGATCAGATCCATTTTCATGGCTTTGTCCAACATACCGTGGAGCATGCCATGCACATTGCGGATACTCTTGGGCGACAGACCCTCCTTCTCCAACAGGATGTACACACGCTGCACCATCAGTGTCGTGAGGTCTTTCAGCTTCACATTGCCGATATACGGCACTACGTGCAGGCGGAAGTCGCTCTCATAGTTATCGAGGGTCGAGTGCTTCACCTTACCGGCCTTGAAGGTCTTCATCCACTCCCAGCCCCACTGCTCGACAGTGAGGTCGGTCTCGGTGATGCTGGTTCCTTGGGCGATCTCCGCCCGCTTCTCAGCCAGCTTGTCCTTCACGATGGCCTTCGTGCGGCCATACAGCGAGTGCTGCTTGCCGTCCACATCATAATAGCGTCCTTCCCAGGTTCCGTTGGAACGCTGGCGGATATTGTTCTTCATTTCAGTCATTGTTAGCTCCTTTTCCTTTTCAGGTCAATAGAGCTGACAATAGAAAATGGTCAGACTGAAGTTGTCAAGGTTCATCACCTTGAATTTTATCCAGCCTGACCACCTATGTCAACTCATTTAGCGGTATATCAGTTGTAAAAATATTACGCGGCCTTCCGGCACTTACGGTTCAGCCAATCCTGGAGGAGCTCCCGGTTGATCAGGATCTTCTTGCCCAGGCGGAAGCACGGGAAGTCCGGCTCCTTGGTCAGCTCATAGGCCACGTTCTTGGAAATGTTGAGGACCTTCATCATCTGCGGGACAGTGAGGGTCATCAGAGGGCACTCGCGGAGATTGTCCGCGGGGATATTGGTCTGCTCGGTGCTGCCGAACAGTTGCAGGTTCAGGTTCATCATATAATCAATCAGTCTCCTTATAATACGGATTTGGGTTATTTCGCTATGTACGTACGTACGGCGCTGTACGTATGTACATAGCGTTTTTGCAGTTTTCATTACTGCGAAATCAAACAAAGGGATTGTCCTTGGGATATACATGCTGCATACCGCTGCGAGTACGCAGCCCACTGTCAATCAGTGGCTTAATGCCCTTGAAGCCCCATACACGCCGACCTTCAAGACCATAAATGTCATTCGTATGCTCCAGACCGTACTTTTTCGCATTCGCAACAAGGAAATCGCTGAACGAGCGTGATTTAATCGGAGTAAATCCATTTTCCTCACACCAGATGCAGTACACAGCATACAGTTCCTTGGAAGATACACTGGCATTGCTGCCCAGCTGGATATAATCTTCCGCCTCCATGAACAGAATGGCGTTGTTTGCCTCCTGCTTGATCATTTCCCGGTTGGCCTTGGCACGGTCACTCTCGGTAAACTTATAGTTATTGGCCACCAGACGCTGCAAGCCCTCAATGGCCCACAGCAAGATACCGGGGATCTCGGCACCCATCTTCTCAGCCAGATCAGGATCATCCACTCGGTTTGGATCTCTTGGCTTGGTGGACAGAATCAGCTGCCGCCGATAAAAGCCACCGCTGCGGTCATACAGCGCTTGTAGGTTACCATTGCTGAAAGCCATGATCCTGGCGTACATATAGCCCTGGTAGCTTTGCTGCTTCTTTCTCTCCAGGTCCATTTTGCCTTGGGCAGTTACCAAGGATTTCACATAGTTGGTCTGTTTCAGCGCCTCCATACGCATATCATCGTCTACCATCAACAGGATGTGTTCCAGGTCGGCTCTTGCAAAAGCGTTCTCAGACACCTTTCCCACGCTGCCATCCTTGGCATAGTTGCCGAACATACGCTTCAGCACGGTGCCAGTTTGGGTCTTTCCTTCGCCGCCGTCACCAATCATCATCAGCATCCGCTGTGCCTTGTTGCTCGGAATCAGAAGATATCCGATGTATTCCTGGATCGTCGGGATATCCTCCGGGTAGAGCAGACCTTCGAGGTATTTCAGCCATGTTACAGGGGTAGATGCATTGGGATCATACGCCACCGGCAGACGGAATCGCACCACCTCTTTCATTCCAGGCTCGAAATGCCCATCCTGAAACAGAGTGCCATTTTTCAGATTCACGCGATCCGTCTGTGGTGGAAAGTCTTCGATATAGGCATCAATCTTCAACAACTCCACAATGTTATTGATTTTTGTTGCTACGCTGGACTTGATATAAGGAGAAATATCCCGGCTGATCACCTTCCGGAGGGGCGTAATGTCTACCAACTGCCCCTTCGGCGAAAAGAAGGATTTTTCGGTGTACACCAACTTGTGGTTCTCCAGGAAGCGCTGGCTGTACAGGGCTTCATCAATATTCTGACCGGTAAACCAATCCGGCCAGGACGGGTCACGCGGTTTTTCATCTTTGGTATTTGCCATGTAAAATATATCCTCCAATATATGTTATTTAGGGTAGCGACCGCGGTCACAGCCCTGACGTTGTATGATATAGGTGCGACCGTGGTCACACCCAGGAACCGCGTTATCGTGCGTCATCGCCGCGATAGTGCTGCGATGTTCTGCCGCCTGCGAGTCTGCTCGAATAGGTGTCAAGCAATTCCCTGACAGCAGGTTTAGCCATGTCCATAATCTTCTTTTTTGCTGCCCGGCGATATTCTGGCTTTTTCAATACATCCAGCACACTGGTTATAATCGACTTTGCCTTGCCGGTGATAGCCGTACGAACGTCATTCAGCCATTTCAGTACCAGATCCTTTTCCTTCGGCTTCATCTTGATTGCCGGGGCATCCAGACTGTTGATGATTTTGCTGACTGCTGCCGTATCCTGTTTCTGTGCCTCGGCGACTGCCATGGGCGTAACCACTTTCAGGGCTTCATTATAGGCAATATCAGAGATATAGAACAGGCCGAGATGACATATCTCACACAGCGCCGCGTCACGATGCGCGGCATACTGCCCGAGGCGATGCGCCTCATACAGACCTACGGCATCGTGGCATGGGACAGCTACCATG
>CAMDVP010000270.1 GCA_945877525.1 uncultured Clostridia bacterium
TATGACGCCATCGACAACTACGCTCCCTCCGCCCAGACCGCGGCCTTCCTGGGCGCGCTGGAGAAGGAAGGCATCCTGCCGCAGACTGTGCTCTACAGCCTCAATCCCAACGACAACGCCGCCATCGACACCATTTGCGGCTGCTTCCAGAACAGCGAGGCCGTCGGCAAGGTGCAGCACGGCTCGGCCTGGTGGTTCAACGACCACTTCCAGGGCATGACCGATCAGCTGACCAGCCTGGCCAACCTGGGCTATCTGGCGGGCTTTGTGGGCATGCTCACCGACAGCCGCTCCTTCCTGAGCTATCCCCGGCACGAGTATTTCCGCCGCATTCTGTGCCGCCTGCTGGGCGAATGGGTGGAGGATGGCCGCTTCCCGGCGGACTTCGACATCCTTGGCGAAATTGTCCGCGGCGTGAGCTACGAAAACGCCAGGCGGTATTTCCACTTTGCCGAGAAGAAATAAGCATCATCCGGCCGGACGGGAAAAAGCCTGTCCGGCCTTTCTCATGCCCGGTTGCGTCCCGGGTAGGATGATGATATAATAGGATAACGCCGTGCCGCAGAAAATGCTGCTTTCGCGGTACGGGAGATGGAAGGAAGGTAGAAACGCCATGTACAGGAAAAATGCCTGGGAGCAATATGACGAAAAGGAACTGGCCCGGCTGAACGCCTTTGCAGAAAAATACAAGGCTTATCTGGACGCGGGCAAGACCGAGCGCGAGTGCGTCACCGAGGCGGTGCGACAGGCGAAGGAGGCCGGCTTTGCCGACCTGGACGAGGTGATCCGCAGCGGCGGCAAGCTCCACGCGGGGGATCGGGTGTACCGCAACTGGATGGGCAAGGACATCATGCTGTTCGTAGTGGGCGAGAAGCCCCTGCAGGAGGGCATGAACATCCTGGGCGCGCACATTGACTCGCCCCGCATCGACGTGAAGCAGAACCCCCTCTACGAGGAGGAAGGCATTGCCTATCTGGACACCCACTACTACGGCGGCATCAAGAAGTACCAGTGGGTGGCTATCCCCCTCGCCCTGCACGGGGTGATCTGCAAAAAGGACGGCACGACGGTTACCGTGGCCATTGGCGAAAAGGACGAGGATCCCGTGTTCTACATCTCCGACCTGCTGGTGCACCTGGCAGCCGATCAAATGCAGCTGACCGCCGGCAAGGTGATCGAGGGCGAGGCGCTGAACCTGATCGTGGGCGGTCAGCCCCTGGCCGGGGAAGAGAAGGACGCGGTGAAGGCCAATGTGCTGAAGCTGCTGAAGGACTGCTGCGGCGTGGAGGAAGAGGACTTCCTGTCCGCCGAGCTGGAGATTGTTCCCGCCGGGCGGGCCCGGGACGTGGGCTTTGACCGCAGCATGATTGTGGGCTACGGCCACGATGACCGGGTATGCGCCTATCCCTCCATGGCGGCGGTGCTGGACTTTGAGGGCACGCCGGAATACACCCTCTGCGCCGTGCTGACCGACAAGGAGGAAATCGGCTCGGTGGGCGCCACGGGCATGCAGGCGGATTACTTTGAGAACACCGTGTCCGAGCTGTATGACGCGGTGCATGGCTACTGCGCCCTGGGGGTCAAGCGCGCGCTGCAGAACAGCCGCATGCTCTCCAGCGACGTGAGCGCGGGCTTCGACCCCAACTTCGCGGGGGTGTTTGAAAAGAAGAACGCCGCGCTGATGGGCCATGGCGTGTGCTTCAACAAGTTCACCGGCCGGGGCGGCAAGGGCGGTTCCAGCGACGCCAACGCCGAGTATATCGCGCAGATTCGCGCCATCATGGACGAGGGCGGCGTGGACTGGCAGACCTCTGAGCTGGGCAAGGTGGACGTGGGCGGCGGCGGCACCATCGCCTATGTGTGCGCCAAGTACGGCATGAACGTGATTGACTGCGGTATTGCTGTTCTGTCCATGCATGCTCCCTGGGAGCTTATCAGCAAAGCCGACCTCTACGAGGGCTACAAGTGCTACTGCGCCTTCCTGAAGAACGCGAAGCCCTTCTGACCCTGCCTCTAATCATCGCACCCGGCCGGAAATATCCGCCGGGTGTTTTTTGCGAAAGGGGTGCAAGGACGCAAACTGATGCGGGACACGGCTTTGCGGGGTGACGGGAAGGCGGCGGGCCCAAAATGGTGACCGAAATAGCCATTGGAGAAACCTGCGCCGTGTGTTACAATAATGCTCTGTTCCAAAGAAACGGAGGCATATGCATGAAGGTAATGAAGCGCAACGGCTCTGAGGTGGATTTCCAGCGCGAGAAGATCACGATCGCCATCGGAAAGGCCGCCAGGGGACGCATTGAGAATATTGAAGAGATTACAGCCCAGGTGGAGCAGGAATGCCGGCAGCTGAACCGTGCCGTGGCCGTGGAGGAGATCCAGGACATGGTGGAGGCGGCCATCATGGCCAGCGGCGCCTACGACGTGGCCTGCGACTATGTCCGCTACCGCTATGACCGGGAAAAAATCCGCAAGGCCAATACCACCGACGCGAAGATCCTCAGCCTCATCGAGTGCAACAACGAGGAGGCCAAGCAGGAAAACAGCAACAAGGATCCCGTGATCAACTCGGTGCAGCGGGATTACATGGCTGGCGAGGTCAGCCGCGACCTGACCCGCCGCATCCTGCTGCCCCAGGACATTGTGAAGGCCGACGAGGAGGGCATCATCCACTTCCACGACGCGGATTACTATGCCCAGCACATGCACAACTGCGACCTGGTGAACCTGGAGGATATGCTGCAGAACGGCACCTGCATTTCCGAAACCCATATCGACAAGCCCCATTCCTTCTCCACGGCCTGCAACATCGCCATGCAGATTGTGGCGCAGGTGTCCTCCAACCAGTATGGCGGCCAGTCCATCTCCCTGGCGCACCTGGTGCCCTTTGTGCAGGTCAGCCGCGAGAGGCTGACGGCGGAAATTGAGGAGGAGGTCGGCAATCTGCTGACAACTGAGAAAAAGGCAGAAATTGTCGAAAAACGCCTGCGCAAGGAAATCGACCGCGGCGTGCAGACCATCCAGTATCAGGTGACGACTCTCCTGACCACCAACGGTCAGGCCCCCTTCCTGACGGTGTTCATGTACCTCAACGAGGCCAGGAATGAGCAGGAAAAGCGCGACCTGGCCACGGTGATTGAGGAGGTGCTGCGCCAGCGCATTCAGGGCGTGAAAAACGAGGAGGGCGTATGGGTGACCCCGGCCTTCCCCAAGCTGATCTATGTGCTGGAGGAGGACAACATCCGCGAGGGTACGCCCTATTTCTACCTGACAGAGCTGGCGGCGCGCTGCTCCGCCAAGCGCCTGGTGCCGGACTATATCAGCGAGAAGATCATGCTGCAATTGAAGGTGGACAAGCGCGGCGAGGGCCACTGCTACACCTGCATGGGCTGCCGCAGCTTCCTTACGCCCTACATCAACAAAGAAGGCAAGCCCCAGTATTACGGGCGCTTCAACCAGGGCGTGGTCACCATCAACCTGCCGGATGTGGCGCTGAGCGCGGGCGGGGATGAAGAGAAATTCTGGGACATCTTTGAGGAGCGCCTCGAACTTTGCCACCGTGCCCTGCGCTGCCGCCACGAGCGGCTGAAGGGCACCACCTCCGATGCCGCGCCCATCCTCTGGCAGCACGGCGCGCTGGCACGGCTCAAGCCCGGGGAGAAGATTGATGAACTGCTCTACGGCGGATACTCCACCCTGTCCCTGGGCTATGCGGGCCTCTATGAATGCGTGTACGCCATGAAGGGCAAGTCCCATACCGATCCCGAGGCCACGCCCTTCGCCCTGGCGGTCATGCAGAAGATGAACGACAAGTGCGCCCAGTGGAAGGCCGCGGAAAACATTGACTATTCCCTCTACGGCACGCCCCTGGAAAGCACCACCTACAAGTTTGCCAAGTGCCTGCAGCGCCGCTTCGGTGTGATTCCCGAGGTGACGGATCATGAGTACATCACCAACAGCTATCA
>CAMDVP010000271.1 GCA_945877525.1 uncultured Clostridia bacterium
GAGGCCATGGCTGAGAAGCTCACGGCCCTGCGCCGGGCGCAGCACGACGCGGTGATTGCGAAGGACGCGGCCCTGACCCTTGACTGAAAAACCGAACATTCCCGATTATGATGAGCCGAAACGGAACGAACTGAAGGAGGAACTGATCATGAAAAAGCTGCAGCAGATTTACGAAGGCAAGGCCAAGAAGGTTTTCGCGACCGACGATCCCGACGTGGTGCTGGTGGACTATAAAGACGACGCTACCGCCTTCAACGGCCTGAAGAAGGGCACCATCACCGGCAAGGGCGTGATCAACAACCGGGTGACCAATTTCCTGATGCAGATGCTGGAAAAGAACGGCATTCCCACCCACTACATCGAGGAAATCTCCGATCGGGAGACCCTGGTGAAGAAGGTCGACATTGTGCCCCTGGAGGTCATTGTGCGCAATATCGCCGCCGGCAGCCTGAGCAAGCGCCTGGGCGTACCCGAGGGCACCAAGCTGAAGAAGACCGTCATCGAATACTGCTACAAGAACGACGACCTGGGCGATCCCATGGTCAACGAATATCACATCGCCGCCATGGGCTGGGCCACCGAGGAGGAGGTTAAGCTGATCGCCGGCTATTCCCTGAAGATCAACAAGCTCCTGAGCAGCTTCCTGAAGCAGTCGAACATTGAGCTGATCGACTTCAAGCTGGAGTTTGGCAAGACCAGCGACGGCACCATCGTGCTGGCGGACGAAATTTCCCCCGACACCTGCCGCTTCTGGGATTCCAAGACCCATGAAAAGCTGGATAAGGATCGCTTCCGCCGCGACCTGGGCGGCGTGGAGGACGCCTACCAGGAGATTCTCAAGCGTCTGATGGGGGAATGAGCATGAACCGGATGGACAAGCTCCACGAGGAGTGCGGTGTGTTCGGCATTTTCCGCCGCTCGGGGGAGGGCGTGGTGGCCGAGGCGTATCACGCCCTCTACGCCCTGCAGCACCGCGGGCAGGAGAGCTGCGGCATTGCCGTGAATCACGATGGGGTCATTTCCTGCCACAAGGACGTGGGTCTGGTGACGGACGTGTTCACCCATGACGTGTTGGCGAAGATGCAGGAGGGCAGCATGGCCGTGGGCCACTGCCGCTACGGCACCACCGGCACCCTGAACCGGGAAAACGCCCAGCCCATGCTCATCAACCATCGCAAGGGCGCCATGGCCGTATGCCACAACGGCAACCTGACCAACGCCTTCGACCTGCGGGATGAATTGGAGCAGAAGGGCGCGATCTTCCACACCACCTCCGACACCGAGGTCATCGCCTACATCATCACCCAGCAGCGGCTGCAGTGCGCTTCCATCGAAGAGGCGGTGCTGTCCTCCATGAAGCTACTCAAGGGCGCGTATTCCCTGGTGATTATGAGCCCCACCAAGCTGATTGCCGCCCGCGATCCCCACGGCTTCCGCCCGCTGTGCATGGGGCATATCGGGGACGACGTGGTGTTTGCCTCTGAGAGCTGCGCCCTGGATGCCATCGGCGCCACCTTCGACCGGGATATCGAGGCCGGCGAGGTGGTGGTGGTGACCAGGGACGACGTGAAGTTCTACAAGGTGGAGGGCGCCTGTCACGACGGCATGTGCGTGTTTGAGTACATCTACTTCGCCCGGCCCGACTCGGTGGTGGACGGCTCCTCCGTGCATGAGGCCCGGCTGCGGGCGGGGGCTTTCCTGGCGCTGGAGCATCCGGTGCAGGCGGACGTGGTGATCGGCGCGCCGGACAGCGGCATTGACGCGGCCATCGGCTATGCCCGGCAGAGCGGCATCCCCTATGGCATCGGCTTTATCAAAAACAAGTATATCGGCCGCACCTTTATCCAGCCCAGCCAGAAGCAGCGCATGAACTCTGTGCGCATCAAGCTCAACGCTGTGACCTCCACCGTGAAGGGCAAGCGCGTGGTGCTGGTGGACGATTCCATCGTCCGTGGCACCACCTCCAAGCACACGGTGCAGCTGCTTCGCGATGCGGGCGCGAAGGAAGTGCATTACCGACTGTCCTCGCCGCCCTTCATTCGCCCCTGCTACTTTGGCACAGACATTGATTCCACCGAGAATCTCATCGCTGCCAACCATACCGTGGAGGAAATCCGCGAGATCATCGGCGTGGATTCTCTGGGCTTTCTGTCCATCGACGCCTGCGACAAGCTGGCGGCGGGCAGCAAATGCGGCTTCTGCAAGGGGTGCTTCACCGGTGTGTATCCCGCGGAAGAGCCCAAGGCAGCCCGGAAGCACAAGTTTGAAACCTACCTGTCCGACAAGGACGATGAATAAAGCGAGATAGAGGAGTCAGACCATGAAGAGCGAGAGCGCAAGCTACAAGGCGGCGGGGGTGGACATCACCGCCGGATACAAGGCGGTGGAGCTGATGCGCGCCCATGTGGCCCGCACCCAGACCCCCGGCGTGGTGGACGGCATCGGCGGCTTTGGCGGGCTGTTCCGGCCCGACCTGGCAGGCATGAAGGAGCCCGTGCTGGTCAGCGGCACCGACGGGGTGGGTACCAAGCTGAAAATCGCCATGCTGCTGGACAGGCACGACACCATCGGTATCGACTGCGTGGCCATGTGCGTCAACGACGTGATCTGCTGCGGCGCCAGACCCCTCTTTTTCCTGGACTACATCGCCTGCGGCAAGAACGTGCCGGAAAAAATTGCGCAGATCGTCGCGGGCGTGGCCGAGGGCTGCGTGCAGGCGGAATCCGCCCTCATCGGCGGCGAAACTGCCGAGCATCCCGGCATGATGCCCGATGATGACTACGACCTGGCGGGCTTTTCCGTGGGTATTGTGGACAAGGAGAAGATCATCGACCACACCGCCATGCGCGAGGGTGACGTGATGCTGGCTCTGCCCTCTACGGGCGTGCATTCCAACGGCTTCTCCCTGGTGCGTAAGGTATTCAAGATTGGCGAGGGCGGGGAGGATCGTGTCTACCCTGAGCTGGACCGTTCTCTGTGGGAAACCCTGCTGACCCCCACCAAAATCTACGTCAGGCCCGTGATGGCGCTGCTCCGGGAAATCCAGCCCCGGGCCATCAGCCATATCACCGGCGGCGGCTTCTATGAGAACATCCCCCGCGCCCTGCCCGAGGGCCTGTGCGCGAGGATTCGCCGCAGCGATGTGCGGGTGCTGCCCATCTTCGACATCATTCAGCGGGAAGGGAACATCCCCGAGCGCGACATGTTCAACACCTACAACATGGGCGTGGGCATGACCATCACCGTGGCGAAGGAGGATGCCGGGCGCGCGCTGGAAATTCTCCGTGCAAACGGCGAGGAAGGCGCCTATGTGCTGGGCGAGATCGTCCGGGGCGAGAAGGGCGTGGAGCTATGGTAAGAACGGCGGTGCTGGTGTCCGGCGGTGGCACCAACCTTCAGGCCATCCTGGACGCAAAGGCCGCCGGGAAGATTCCCTCGGCGGAGATCGCCCTGGTGGTGGCTTCCAACAGCCGCGCCTACGCCCTGACCCGCGCTGAAAACGCCGGCGTACCCGGCGTGGTGGTGCACAAGGAAAAGAATGAGGACATTGTGCACTACGGCGATCGCCTGTTGGAGGTGCTGCATGCCCATGACATCGGCCTGGTGGTGCTGGCAGGCTTCCTGACCATTCTGCCGGAGAACGTGATTCGTGCCTATGATCACCGCATCATCAACATTCACCCCAGCCTGATCCCCTCCTTTTGCGGCGCGGGCTTCTACGGCCTGCGGGTGCATGAGGCCGCCCTGCAAAAGGGCGTGAAGGTCACCGGCGCGACGGTGCACTTTGTGAACGAGATTCCCGTCGGCGGCGACATCATTGCCCAGAAGGCAGTGAATGTCGAGCCCTGCGACACCCCCGAAACCCTTCAGCGGCGGGTGTTGGAGCAGGCCGAGTGGCTGCTTCTGCCCCGG
>CAMDVP010000272.1 GCA_945877525.1 uncultured Clostridia bacterium
GGCCCTTCGCAGGGTCCAGGGGCAGCGCCCCTGGCGGGTTGTCAGGGCAGCGCCCTGACCGGGGTTTTCCAAGGGGCAGCGCCCCTTGGGCGTTGCACGCGCAAAGCGCTGGAAGAAATCTGCCCCACCTCTCGCGAAACGGGAGTCGAGAGGGCCGAAGGCCCTTCGCAGGGTCCAGGGGCAGCGCCCCTGGCGGGTTGTCAGGGCAGCGCCCTGACCGGGGTTTTCCAAGGGGCAGCGCCCCTTGAACCCCGAAGGAAAGAACAAGTGAGGTATTTATGGACATGATCTTCTGCCCGCTGTATTCGGGCTCCAGCGGCAACGCGCTGTTTGTCCAGGCGGGGCGGACGAGATTGCTGATCGACGCGGGCAAGCCGGGCAAGACCATTGGCGAGGCGCTGCACCTGATCGGCGTGGAACCGGAGACGCTGGATGGAATTCTCATTACCCATGAGCATAGCGACCATATCGCCGGAGCAGGGGTCATGTGCCGGAAATATCATATTCCCGTGTATGCAACGGAGAAAACCTGGGCCGCCATGGACGGCAAGGTGGGCGCGGTGCCGCCGGGACTGCGCAGAACCTTTGACAAGGATCAGGATTTCTATGTGGGTCAGGTGGGCGTGGCGCCCTTCGCTATCCCCCATGACGCGGCCGACCCTGTGGGCTACCGGCTCTACGGCGGGGACGTGAGCATATCCACCGCCACTGACCTGGGGCACTTCTCCCGCCGGGTGCTGGAGGCTGTCGCCGGGAGCAGCATGGTGCTGCTGGAAAGCAACCACGATCCCGACATGCTTAGGGCCAATCCGCATTATTCCAGCTATCTGAAGCAGCGCATCCTGGGCAACCGGGGCCACCTGAGCAACCAGGCCTGTGCCGAGGCCCTTCTGCAGCTGGTGGACAGCGGCGTGCGCCATGTGATTCTGGGCCACCTCAGCGGCGAAAACAATCTGCCTGAGCTGGCCCTGCGCACCAGCGAATGCCGTGCCGAGGAGGCCGGGCTGCGGCTGGGACATGACCTGAGCATCGACCTGGCCTGGCGCGACCGGGTGGGCGGCGTGTATACCCTGAAGGAAGGTGCGTGAAGGGGTGCGATGGCTTGATCGGCCCCGTTGGGCGCTGGCCGTGACGCTGTGCGCCACGCTGCTCCGCCTGCCGGTGGGGCTGGCTGTGGGAAGGCTTGTGCCGGGCACGGCGGAGGATCCCGCAGCGTATTACGCGGCGCTCATGCTCCAGGAAATCCTTCTGTGGGGGCTGCCCGCGCTCCTTTTGCGTCCACGGCGCGGCGCTGTACAGAAAAAGCCCTGCGCCGGGCTATGCTTCGCGGCGCTGCCTATGGGCCTCGCCGCCCAGGCGGCGCTGACCTGCGTGACCGCACGCTGGATATCGCTGACCGGCGCGCCCCAGGCCGCCGTGCTGCTGCCGCACAATGAGGTGCAGTGGCTGCTGGCTCTGCTGGCGCTGGCGGTGGTGCCTGCCCTGGCGGAGGAAGCCTTTTTCCGGGGCGGACTGCTTACGGCGCTGTGGGAGGCATGGGGCCCGGGAAAGGCGCTTTTGTGGTCAACGGCGGTGTTCGCGCTGATGCACGGCTCTCTGGCGGGGCTGCCGGCCCATGTGGGCATCGGCGCGCTGTGCGGGCTTTGCATGCTGAAATGCGGCCGGCTGTGGCCGGGCATTCTGCTCCATATGGGCTATAACGCCGCGGCGCTTGTGCTGCGGAATGTTTCGGTGAATATGCTGCCCGGGCTTCCCCTGGGGATGCTGCTGGCAGCGTGTGCGCTGTATATGGCGGCGGAGGTGTGCTGGAAGCGCACCGTGCGGTGCCGCGGAACGGACGCGGTACTGCTGGCTGTGGCGCTGTGCTGCGCTGCGGCGGTGTATCTGCCGCAGATGCTGTAAAGGATGTGAACGTATGATACTCCTGTCGCTGCAGGGCGTGCAGAAGAGCTTTGGAACCAACGAGGTGCTGCGGGACGCATCCCTGACCCTGCAGGACGGGCAGCGCATGGGCCTGGTAGGGGTCAACGGCTGCGGGAAAAGCACCCTGATGAAAATCATCGCCGGGCTCGAAACGGCCGACGGCGGCACCATGACCATGCAGAAGGGCCTTCGCCTGGGGTACTTGGCCCAGCAGGGCGAGGTGGGCGAGGGCCGCACCGTGCTGGAGGAGCTGGAAAGCGTTTTTGAGCCGGTGGTTCGCATGGAGGAACAGCTGCGGGAGCTGGAGCGGCAGATGGCTGAGGTGGGCCATGACGAAACGCTTCTGCACCGCCTGGGCAGCCAGTACGACCAGCTGACCAGGGAATTCGAGCGGCGCAACGGCTACGGTTGGCGCTCCACGGTGCAGGGGGTGCTGGCGGGCCTGGGCTTCCGCAAGGAACAGCAGAGCCAGCCGGCTTCACTGCTCTCCGGCGGCGAACGCACCCGGCTGTGCCTGGGCCGCATGCTGCTGACCGAGCCTGACCTGCTCCTGCTGGACGAGCCTACCAACCACCTGGACCTGAAGTCCATCGCATGGCTGGAGGATTATCTCAGGTCGTACCGCGGCGCGGTGCTGCTCATCAGCCATGACCGCTACTTCATGGATCATGTTTGCGACCGCATGTGCGAACTTCTCCTGGGAGCCACCGAGTGCTACGACGGCAACTACACCCAGTACATGGCCCAGCGCACCGAGCGCTTTGAAATCCGCATGAAGGCCTGGGAGATGCAGCAGCGGGAAATCGCCCGGCAGGAGGCCATTATCGCCCGCTACCGCCAATTTAACCGGGAAAAGTCCATCCGCCTTGCGGAAAGCCGGGAAAAACGGCTGGAAAAAATCGAGCGGCTGGAAAAGCCCAAGGATGAAAGCGCCATCAACTTCCGCTTTGACGTGCGCCGCCGCACCGGCGAGGACGTGCTGATGGTGGACGAGCTGCGCAAGGGCTTTGGCGGGCGGACGCTGTTTGACCATGTACATCTGCACCTGCGGGCGGGCGACCGTGTGGCGCTCATCGGAGACAACGGCGTGGGCAAGTCCACGCTGTTCAAGTGCCTCATTGGCGAATTGCAGCAGGACGGCGGCACCATCCGCCTGGGTGCCGGGGTGGACATCGGCTACTACGACCAGCATCAGGCTCACCTGCATGAGAACAAAACCGTGCTGGACGAGGTGTGGGACGATTTCCGCCGCCTGGATCAGACCGAGGTTCGGGGCGCGCTGGGGCTGTTTCTGTTCACCGGGGATGATGTGCTGATGCCCGTATCGACCCTCTCCGGCGGAGAGAAGGGCCGCGTGGCCCTGACCAAGCTGATGCTGCGCAAAGACAACCTGCTGCTGCTGGACGAGCCGACCAACCACCTCGATATGGACAGCCGCGAGGTGCTGGAGGACGCCTTGGCGGATTTCCCCGGTACGATCCTGGCCATCAGCCACGACCGCTATTTCATCAACCGCTTTGCCAACCGCGTTTGCGTGCTGGAGGAGGGCGGCGTGAAGGAATATCTGGGCAACTACGATGACTATTTTGAGAAAATCAACCGCGCAAAGGAGCCGGACGGCGCTTTGCCGCAGATGACCCGAACGGCCCAGGACAAGGAAAAGCGCCGCTCCCGCGAGGAGGAGAGGCGCGTGAAGGAACGCAGACTGGCCCTTGAAAAGGCCGAGGCTGCCGTGGCCCGGGCCGAGGAGGAAGCAGCGGTGCTGGAAGCGGCTCTGGCGGATCCGGCCACCTATCAGGACAGCGATGCCGCCGCGCGCCTGGCGAAGGAATACCAGCAGAAGAAGGACGAGATAGACCGCCTCTATCAGGCATGGGAGGCGCTGGAGGCAGAGCAGGGATAAATGGAAAAGGACCGGACGGCGGAAAACTCTGAACAGCACCCCATTTGTTAGACAGTATGGTATACTACTAACGAATGGGG
>CAMDVP010000273.1 GCA_945877525.1 uncultured Clostridia bacterium
GTACCCCTGCATCGGCTGCCACAGCCATTGAGGCCTATCCTATGGCCAAACGGGGCGAAGGGCAAAAAGCCCTGTCTGTCAATGCTATGGCCTCCTTCTGGGGTAACACGATTGGCGCGCTCATGCTGCTGCTGATTTTCCCCATTACCCTCAACCTGGTGCTGTACTTTGGCTCTTGGGAGATGTTCTGGTTTTCCATCTTTGGCGTAGTGATTTGCGCCCAGCTGTCCCGGGGCGATTTCAAAAAGGGGCTTCTGTCTGCATGTCTGGGCTTGATATTCTCCTTTGTCGGCTCCGACCCCATCTATGGTGCCGGCGGTATGCGCTTTACCCTGGGAATTCGCGAACTGAAGGATGGCATTGGATTGATTCCCGCCATGGTGGGCCTGTATGGCATGAGCGAGGTTTTCACCACCCTGTCCCATATTGCGACGGCTCCCATGACAGTGAAAAAGGGCAAGCTGTTCGCTTTCAAGGAGATTTGGGAACACAAATGGACCGCATTAAAGGTTTCGGTAATCGGTTTTCTTGTGGGCGTCATTCCCGGTGTGGGTTCCAACATCGCCTCCTGGGTGGGATACAATCAGGCGCAGTCCTCCAGCAAACATAAGGACGAGTTTGGCACGGGCTGCGTGGAGGGACTGATTGGTTCGGAAGCCTCCAACAATGCCTGCGCTCCCGGCGCATACGCCCCTCTGCTTGCCCTGGGCATCCCCGGTGACGGCATTACAGCTGTTGTACTGGGCGTGCTGACGGTGCAGGGTGTGCAGACTGGCGCCACCTTTGCTACGAACAACCCGCACTTTATCTACTTGCTGGTGCTGAGCATTCTGCTGGCGGGCGTCTTTTTCCTGCTGATTGGTACGTTCCTGTCCAGGCCTATTCTGAAGGCGCTGTCCGCACCGCTGCCTATCATCATGGCTACAGTGATATGCCTGTGCTCCATGGGCGCGTTCAGCAGTGCCTCTCGTGAAAGCGACATTGTGGTAATGTTTGTGTTTGGTATCATCGGTCTGCTGATGAAAAAAACCCACATTCCCATTTCTCCCATGGTGCTGGGGCTGGTGGTTGGCAGGGATCTGATAGACTCCAATTTCCGGCGTGCCATTCTGGCAGGCCGCGGCAGCCTTGCTCCTTTTGTCACTCGCCCCTTCTCCCTGATCCTGATTGTGCTGTTGCTCTTGGTGGTACTAAAGGATGTACTATCACCAGTGATGGCACGATACAAGGCAAGAAAAGCTACGGAGAAAGACAAATAAAGGAACGCCTGTTTTCTTGCCGTATCAATGTAGGCGAAACAAAAGACTCAAGTGCCGGAAAGCCGCATGTTTTCCTGCGTTTGGGTCTTTTTTTGCTATCTTCGCTGCCCTTCATCCCTGCATCCCACACAGCATTTCAAGCCGTGCCATGGCTGACGAGAATGGCATCCGGCAGCTGCAGGCAGTTATGATGAACGTTTGTCAGCAACTATGGCAGCGACTCTGCTTAACTTCCACGGCTTTCCCTGGCCATTTGGCTTACTATAGGTCTGCCTGTGACCTGTGCGAAGCGTTTGTCAACGACCGTCTCGACATGATGGAGGTGTGAGCATGGGTGCTGTTGTGACCTATCCGGGTTGGGGGCCATTCAGGCTCTTCCCCCTTTCTAACGGTCAGTGCGATGACCTGAACGATGCTTTGTGGGTATGCAAGCAAGGCATCAGCTCGTTGCATCGCATCAGGGTTGACTATGACCATAATCTGGTGACGGTTGACCTCGACCGCCGTTCCGGGTTCAAGACCGAACAGTCCATCATTGACTATCTGTTCGGCTGTCTCAAGGACTATGAGCTTGAGATGTCTGTGGTGGTTGCTGTCCGTAACCGTTCCTGTGTTCCGTCCATCGCGTTTGTGGGGGTCAATCCCTCCACGAACAGATGGGAGTATCTCAAGGACATTCCCCGGCTCATCGACGATAACACGGGGCGTATCCCCCCTGCTCAGCCTGTAAACACGAACAACAAGAAGCAAAGGCTGTTGATCCTCTGTTTCTTTCCCAAGGCGCGTTCCTTGAACAGTGCCTCCCCGATGTCGTCCAGAGAACCTTAATCGAGTCAGCTGATCCCGCGAAGGCTGCCTTCTGCGCACCGATCATGGAATTCAATCAAACGCTCCTATTGGATCAAGCGATTTGCGCAGTGCCAGTTCACAGAACAATGCTTGTTTTCACCTTGCAAAGGCACTTCCCATGCTGTCGGATACGGTTACAGTCGGAGGGCCTGCGACCCCTCCGACATTTTCCAAAGTGTTTGGGCAGCCTGAGCCGGGGCCTGTGCGCCCCGGCTCTTTCTTTGTCCGCGCATTGGAGAAAATGACGGAATCCAAACCAAATATGCAAAATCAGCCCCACGCTTCCCGGCGCAGCATGGTTTTTATTCTTTGATGAATGCAGGATTTCTGTTTTGTTATTGCATTTTTGTCAAAATCAGCCTTGCTTTTTTTTCGTAAAACGGCTATAATAGGAGCATTCCCGGTTGCATCCTGCAAACAACGGCGCAAGGACGCGTCACGACAGACGACGGTATGTTCCGGCGCACGATGCAGGATGAGGGTATGATTGATGCAGGAGGATGACCTCTTTATGGCACTGACGATTTCCCACCGCTGCCAGAATATTGCCCCTTCCGTAACGCTACAGATCGATGCTCGGGCGAAGGAAATGCGCGCCGCCGGGCTGGACGTGATCGGCTTTGGCGCAGGCGAGCCTGACTTTCCCACCCCGCAGCACATCTGCGACGCAGCCAAGGAAGCTCTCGATCTGGGGATGACCCGCTACACCCCTGCGGCGGGCACCAAAGAGCTGCGCAAGGCCATCTGCGAAAAGCTCCGCCGGGATAACGACATGACCTACACCTATGGCGACATTCTGGTATCCAGCGGCGCGAAGCACACGCTGTTCACGATTCTGCAGGGCATTATCGATCCCGGGGACGAGGTGCTGATTCCCACGCCCTGCTGGGTAAGCTATCCTGAAATGGTGCGCATGGCCGGCGGCGTGCCGATTTTCATTCCCGCGGATGAAAGCACCAACTTTATCCCCACCAGCCGGGACATCGCCAGCCGCGTAACCCGCCGCACCAAGGCCATCATTATCACCAGTCCCTCCAACCCCAACGGCAGCGTTTGGGAACAGGAGCAGCTGCAGTTCGTGGCCGACCTGGCGGTAAGCCATCCCTTCTATGTCATCAGCGACGAGATCTACGAGAAGCTGATTTACGACGGCCGCAAGCATCTGTCCATTGCCCAGCTGGGCGAGCAGATCAAGGCCCAGACCTTCCTGGTCAACGGCATGAGCAAGGCCTACGCCATGACCGGCTGGCGCATTGGCTATGTGGCGGGGCCGAGGCATGAGATCACCGCCATGGCGAACTTCCAGTCCCAGGCCACCAGCAATGCCAACACCATTGCCCAGTATGCCGCCATGAAGGCCCTGCAGGGCGATCAGAGCTGCGTGGACGAGATGGTGAAGGAGTTTGAGAAGCGCCGCAACCTGATGGTAGATCGCATCAACGCCATTCCCGGCGTATCCTGCCGTAAGCCCCAGGGCGCGTTCTACATCATGATGAACATCAAGCAGCTTCTGGGCCGCACCTACAACGGCCGTGTGCTGGAAAGCTCCATGGATTTTGCCGAGCTTCTCCTGGCGGAAAAGCAGGTGGCCGTCGTTCCTGGCGTCGCCTTTGAGGCTGAAGGCTTCTGCCGTCTGAGCTATGCCGTTTCCGCCGACCAAATTAACCGCGGCCTCGACCGCATCGAGGAGTTCGTCCTCACCCTCGGCTGACCAGGGGTTTCACCCCTGGACCCCACCAGAGGGCGCTGCCCTCTGGACTCCCGCGAAGGGCCTTCGGCCCTCTCGACAC
>CAMDVP010000274.1 GCA_945877525.1 uncultured Clostridia bacterium
GCGGGTTGTCAGGGCAGCGCCCTGACCGGGAGTCCAGAGGGCAGCGCCCTCTGGCAGGTTTCCAAAAGAAAACAGCGAGGATTCACCGTCCTCGCTTTTCTTTATTATAAGGTAAGCAATTTGGTTTCCATGGGGGAGAGGGTGATGGCACGGTCGCCGGAGGGAGTGTGGATGACGGTGCTGATTTCCTGCTCCGCACTGCTGACCGCTACCAAAGTCCTGTCTGCGGGGAAGTATGCCGTTTCCACCAGCGGACTGCCGCTCAGATACGCCTCCTCAGGCGCAATATGGCAGGCATACAACAGCATCTCCAGCAGCATGCGGGTACTCTCCGCCCCTACCTGGAAGCCGCTCATGTAGATTCCCAGGCCCTTGCCGAATTGGTTCATCGTCATCTGCGGTATGCCGTCCTTTGCGCACAGCACCGTCGCCTTGCCGTCCGTCAGGTACAGGTCGGCAGCGTCTCCCAGCGCATCCGCCGCCACAGTGAAGGGCGCTTCCGCCACATCAAACTGCCACCGCCCGTGGCAAACCCGCGCGCCGGTGTCCTTGTCGATGCCCAGCACCTGCGCCATGCGGAAGAAGGTATGATGCCCCGGCGCCCCCGAGGGCTCGCCCACACCAAGGAAGATGCCGCCCTCATGCACAAAGCGGGTCAACTCCGCCACCAGCGCGGGGTTCTCCCATGCCGCGCCGCCCGACCACGCATCCCCCGCGCGGCCCGCGTTGATCACCACGTCCACATCCGAAAGCGCACCGCTTTGCACATCCTCAAAGCTGATGAAGCGAACCTCCACCGGCAGGCCGGACAGCGCCTCGTTGATGTGAATCAGCACATGCTTGTCCGTTTCATGGAAATGCCCGGACAGCGTCCAGGAGCGCAGACTGCCCCAGGTGTGCAAAACAGCCACCCGGCAGGGGCAGGTCAGCGGCGCGCCATGGCTGTGCAGTTCTTTGATGCGGCGGAACTCGATGGCCATGCGCTCAATCACATCGCAGAATTCCGGATAACCCTGGGTCAGGTGCAGATAGCCGCCCAGGCCGATGCGATCCACGCTCTGGCGCAGAAGAGCCCGGCGCACATGCTGCCAGTATTGCAGCGCATCCCTGTCGGGATGCCCACCCTCGGAAAAGGTGGGAAGCCCGCCCAGCCCTACCGGGAACAGATACGGATGGAAGCGCAGCTCGTGGGTAGGCACCTTCGCCCCCGCGCACAGGCGGCACTCGTAGCCGGAGAATACACACTTGATCAGCCCGTCAAAGCCCACCGTTTCAAACAGCGGGCCGTAGGGCTCCATGCCCACCCAGCTGTCATCGTAGAACACATAGGCCTTCTTGCCGTAGCGGTGAATGATGTCCACCAGCACCTTCGCCTTTTCCGCCACAAAGGCCTGGATGAAGGCCATGTAGTCCCGCTTGTGGGCGGTGGGGGGCATGTGGGTCGCCTGCAGCTTGCCCCGATTGATGAAGTCCTCCGCCGTCAGGGCATAGCCGTACTGCTTTTCAAAGGCCCTGAGCGCCGCCGGGCTGACGGTGAAATCATAGCTGGCCCAGTCGGTGAACAGGCTGCGGTTGCGCATGTCCGAACCGAAAATCCATACAAAGTTGTAGAAAAGGCTAGTCAGGCGCACCACGGTGGTGGCGGGGTTCTGCTCGCACCAGTCCTCCAGCCAGCGGCACAGATATTCCCATGCCGCAGGATGCCGGGGATCCAGCTGGCGCAGATGCTCGCTCTGCCAGTGATTGGTGGTGTGGTTGTACATGTTGATCTCTTCCCAAATGCGCCAGCACAGGAAGGACACCGTGTATTCATGCCAGGGCTCGCAGCCCGTCACCATCACCACGCCCTCCGCGTACGACCAGCGGTTCCGCGGCACCTCGCAGTCCGCAGTGCGGTCGTACACCTGCCAGAAGGGCAGCGCGTCGGCGCTGTCGTTGAGCTGGAACTGCTCGTCAAAATAGCCGTCCATGGGATGAATCACCAGCGTGTCCCCCTCGGCCACCACGGGTGAGGAGCAGAGGAAGGTCTGCTGCTGCGCGTCGGGATGCTCCGCAGCAAAGGCGTTGTGCTGACGGATAATGCAGATGGTGGAGTAAATGCCATAACCGGCTTCCACAATCTCATCCGACAGACGGGTGCCGTCGCTGTCGCGGATTACATCCGCGCCCCATTTTTTCGCAAGCTCCAGGGTCAGCTGCTCATAGCCGGCCTCTCCGGGAAGGGTAAAACCGCCCTGGCGGTATTTCTGCTCCATCGTTCATTCCTCCGTACACGCTGCGTCCGCCTTTTGATCCGTTCAGCGGCATTTTGGTCATTATATCATGAGGTTTTTGCATGTAGCAATCAAAAATTGACCATAAACAACCGCATTCCGACCAATTCACAAAGCCGGCAAAACATGCTACAATAGCCCTGTGAACATCAAGGAGGAAATCGCATGCCCATCACCGCTTACTGCAAGAAGTGCGCCCGGGATGTGCCCCCGGGCGATGTGTGCCCCCACTGCGGGGGAAAGCTGCCCAAATCCGCCCTGCGGGTGGCCTGGTGCGCCGATCACACCCCCGTGCGGGACTGGATGAACTGGAACGCCGTCATGCGCCTGGTATTGCCGGTGCTGCTGGCGGTGCTTGTGCTGATCCTGGCGCTGGAGGGTTTGGCCGGAGGGCTGGAGGGGATTGCGGCGCTTTTGCGGGGAGGGCTGCTGTTCAGCCTGCTGGGTCTATTGGCCCTGACGGCGGCAGGGCTATTGCTGGCCTTCATCCTGCAGGGAGACGATCTGCAGGACTGCGTGGTGGATGGGCGGGGTATTCACATTCAGCAGTATCTGCCAGAGCCCACAACCCTCAAGCTGCTGCTGCGGCTGAAATCCCCCCGGCTGCTGGAGGGCTATGACCCCACGGAGGGCATCCTGCTCATCGGGCAGAAGGAGCTTGCGTGGAAGGATATTGCCCGGGTGCAGCTTTGGCCGGAAAAAACGCTGATCCTCCTGTACGCCCCCGCCTGGTGGATGCGCCTGGCGCTGCCCTGCACGCCCTTCAACTATGAGGACTGCCTGACCTTCATCCAGGAAAAGCTGGGCCGGAAGAAGGGCGTAATGCTCCCCGCGGAGCTTGCCGCGCCCCCCGCGCCCAAGCCCGCCAAGGCCGCCCCGGTCAAGGCGCAGCAGCTGTCCATGGCGGATATTCCCCCTGCCGCCGAGCCCCCCGCGCCCTCCCCCGAGGCGGAAAAGCCGGAGGACTTTGTGCCCCTTGCGGATGTGCTGGCGGAGATCAAGGAGCAGGAAAGCAAACCAGAATGATTTTCTGAGAAAGGTCGTTGCTTATCAAACGGCTGCCAGGAGCAACGGTTTGCCGTGCTGTGTTGCGAGCATAGGGAATCGAATAGACCTGCAAATCAGGATTCGACGGAGATGAAGCGATTGAAGATTATTAAACGAAAATCAGTAGGTACTCATTTTTCAATGTGTGTGCAGCCCGCTTTCATTATTGGGACGAATAATGATGATGGAACCTATAATTTTGCCCCGATTACATGGGTCAGCGTTACAAACGGAAAAGAAAATGATTACTTATTAATCATTAGCATGTTTGGTACGAAGAGGACCAAGCAAAATGTAATCAGGACGGGAGTTCTGAGTGTCAATCTCGTCAGTACGGATATGCTTGAGCTTATGGATTATCTGGGTACACATCACGCAAAAGACGGAAAGAAGGATGCGGTTTCATACGCTGTTGGTAGAGGAGAAGTTGTCGATGTCCCTGTTTTGGATGCAAGCAGAGAGCCTGTGAAAAAAACTCTGTAAAAGATGAAAACCAAGGCCTTCTGTGATA
>CAMDVP010000275.1 GCA_945877525.1 uncultured Clostridia bacterium
CAGCTTCTCCCGCTCGCCTTCCATCAGCTTGCTCACGGGGATGCCCGTCCACCGGGCCACAATGCGGGCGATTTCCTCCTCGGTCACCTTGTCCCGCAGCAGGCTGTCCTCGCCCTTCGACTTCTCGGCAATGGCCTCCTCCTCCGCCAGCTCCTTCTGCAGGCGGGGCAGCTCGCCGTATTTCAGCTCAGCGGCACGGTTCAGGTCGTAGGAGCGCTCGGCCTTTTCGATGTCGGCATTCACCCGCTCGATGTCCTCGCGGAGCTTGGTCACCTTGGCGATGGCGTTCTTCTCGTTCTCCCACTTGGCCTTCATTTCGTTGAACACGGAGCGCTGCTCGGCCAGTTCCTTCTGCACATCAGCCAGGTGGGCCTTGGTCACGGCGTCGTCGTCCTTCTTCAGCGCGGCCTCCTCGATTTCCAGCTGCATGATGCGGCGGCGGATATCGTCCAGCTCGGTGGGCAGGGAGTCGATCTCCGTGCGGATCATGGCGCAAGCCTCGTCCACCAGGTCGATGGCCTTGTCAGGAAGGAAGCGGTCAGTGATATACCGATTGGACAGGGTGGCGGCGGCAATCAGCGCGCCGTCCTGGATTTTCACGCCGTGGAACACCTCGTAGCGCTCCTTCAGGCCGCGCAGAATGGCGATGGTGTCCTCCACCGTAGGCTCGCCCACCATGACCGGCTGGAAACGCCGCTCAAGAGCCGCGTCCTTTTCGATGTACTGGCGGTACTCGTTCAGGGTGGTGGCGCCGATGCAGTGCAGTTCGCCCCGGGCCAGCATGGGCTTGAGCAGGTTGCCCGCGTCCATAGCGCCGTCGGCCTTGCCCGCACCCACGATGGTGTGCAGCTCGTCGATGAACAGGATAATTCTGCCCTCGCTCTTTTTGATTTCCGCCAGCACGGCCTTGAGGCGCTCCTCAAACTCGCCCCGGAACTTCGCGCCGGCGATCAGGCTGCCCATGTCCAGGGAGAAGATGGTGCGGTCCTTGAGGGAATCCGGCACGTCGCCGCGGACAATGCGCTGGGCCAATCCCTCGGCGATGGCGGTTTTGCCCACGCCGGGCTCACCGATGAGCACGGGGTTGTTCTTGGTCTTGCGGGAAAGAATGCGGATTACATTGCGGATTTCGCTGTCGCGGCCGATGACGGGATCCAGCTTGTGCTGCCGTGCCAGCTCCACCAGATCGGAGCCGTACTTCTTCAGCGCGTCGTAGGTTTCCTCAGGGCTGTCGGTGGTCACGCGGGTCGCGCCGCGCACTTCGCTCAGGGCCTTGAGGAAGGCCGCCTCGTCCCAGCCAAAGGTGCGGAGAATGTCCTTCACCCGGGCGTTGGGCTTCTGGCAGATGCCCATCCACACATGCTCCACCGACAGGTATTCGTCCTTCATCTGCTTGGCGCGGGCCTCCGCCTCCACCAGGGCCTTTTCCATTTCGGGGGAGATATAAACCTTGTCCGCTTCCCGGCCGGGGCCGGACACCCTCGGAATGCGCCCCAGCGCGTTCTGCAGGGCGGCGCGCAGACCCTCCACGTTCATGCCGCACTTTTGCAGCAGCTGCGGGATCAGCGCCGAGCCGTCCTCCAGCAGGGCGCACATCAGATGCTCCTGATCCACCTGCATATGCTGATATTCCACCGCAATGGCCTGGGCGCGCTGCAGCGCCTCGATGGTCTTTTGCGTAAGCTGATTCATGTTCATGGGATGACCTCCTTCGATCAAAGAGGACTTTGACTATCTTTGACCTTTTTCATGCTCTATTGTACACCTATTCCGCCGAATGTCAAGGGGGCGGGCAAATTTTTTTCGCCCATGGGGAAAACAAAGGAAACACTTGCATTCGGGCCGATTGTATGTTAGATTGAAAACGCATTTTTTACACACGATGGAGTTGATCGGTCATGCCGAACTTTTCTTTGGAGGACAGGGTTTTTGAGGAAGCGGCCGCGGCGTTTCCCACACCGTTCCACCTCTACGACGAGGCGGGCATCCGCGAGAGAGCCCGGGCGCTGAACGCTGCCTTTGCCTGGTGCGAGGATTTTCAGGAATACTTCGCCGTGAAGGCCCTGCCCACCCCCGCCATCCTGCGCATCCTGAAGGAGGAGGGCTGCGGGGTGGACTGCTCCAGCGAAACGGAGCTGGCCCTGGCCGACGCCTGCGGATTTTCCGGGCGGGACGTGATGTTCTCCGCCAACGCCATGCCCGACGAGGAGTTTGACCACGCCAGGGCCATGGGGGCCTACATCAACCTGGACGATATTTCCCACATCGACATTCTGGCAAAGCACGGGGGCATTCCCGAAACGGTGTGCTGCCGCTACAACCCCGGCGGGGATTTCAAGATCGGCAACGCCATCATGGGCAACCCCGGCGAATCAAAGTACGGCTTCACCTACGAGCAGCTGCGAGAAGGGCTCCGGCGCCTGAAGGCGCTGGGCGCCAGGCGTTTCGGCCTGCATGCCTTCCTGTCCAGCAACACCGTGGATAACGGCTATTATCCCACCCTGGCGAAGATTCTGTTTACCTGCGGACGGGATCTGGCAGAGGAAACCGGCCTGACATTGGCGTTCATCAACCTGTCCGGCGGCGTTGGCATTCCCTACCTGCCCGATCAGGACAAGACGGACATCCGTCAGGTGGGCGAGGGCGTGCGCAAGGCGTATGAGGCCATCTTCCCCAAGGGTGGCGTGGCCATCAAAACCGAGCTGGGCCGCTGGATGACCGGCCCCATGGGCTGGCTGGTGACCCGTGCCACCCACCACAAGGATACCTACCGGCACTACATCGGCGTGGACGCCTGCGCCGTGAATCTGATGCGCCCGGCCATGTACGGCGCGTATCATCACATCACCGTGTGCGGCAAGCGGGACTGGGCATGCGACCATGTGTACGATGTCACCGGCTCCCTTTGCGAAAACAACGACAAGTTTGCCATCAACCGCGCCCTGCCCCGCATTGACGAAGGCGACCTGCTGGTGATCCACGACACCGGCGCCCACGGCTTTTCCATGGGCTACAACTATAACGGCCGCCTGCGCTCGGCGGAAATCCTGTACACGCAGGAGGGGGGCTACCGCATGATCCGCCGCGCCGAAACCCCGCGGGACTACTTCGCCACCCTCGATATCGACCCCGCCGCCCCGGCCCTGGGCCTGACCAAGGAGGACGCGCAATGAAGTGGCTGATTGCCTCGGACATTCACGGCTCGGCCCTGTGGTGCCGCCGCCTGCTGGAGGCCTGGGACAAAGAGCAGGCCGACCGCCTGCTGCTCCTGGGCGATGTGCTCTACCACGGCCCCCGCAACGACCTGCCCGATCAGTATGCCCCAAAGGAGGTCATTACCATGCTCAACGCGCGCAGGGAGCGCAT
This sequence comes from uncultured Clostridia bacterium, assembly GCA_945877525.1. Taxonomy (GTDB): domain Bacteria; phylum Bacillota; class Clostridia; order Christensenellales; family Aristaeellaceae; genus UBA11524. The sequence goes on from CAMDVP010000275.1 coordinate 3,367, forward strand.
CCTGTGCGTGCGGGGCAACTGCGAGGCTGAGGTAGATCAGATGGTGCTGGACTTTCCCGTACTGGCGGACTACGCGGTGCTTTGGGAGGGAAGCCGTCTCATCTACTGCACCCACGGCCATGTGTACAACACCGGAAAGCTTCCGCCCCTGCAGGAGGGAGACGTGCTGCTTCACGGCCACACCCACATTCCCGCCTGGGAGGATCACGGCGCCTTCCGCTATCTGAACCCCGGCTCGGCGGCCATTCCCAAGGAGGGCAGCTGGCATGGCTACATGACCCTCGAAAACAGCCGCTTCCTGTGGAAGGACTTTGACGGAGCCCTCCATCACGAACTGACGCTGTAATACTGTTTTCGCTTACAACAATTACTTTACCGAAGGCAAAGGTTTCGCGCCTGCGGGCGGCGTCCGCAGCCTCAATCGTCGCGGCCGAAGGCCG
>CAMDVP010000276.1 GCA_945877525.1 uncultured Clostridia bacterium
GTCCATGACCGATGCTGAAACGCTTCGTTGCGCTCCTGACGGCGCTTTGCCTGCTGCTGGCCGCGCTGCCCGCCTTTTCCGAGGAAGAGGAAGCCGCCGTCTCCGAGGAGGAGTTGGAGGAACTGAAAAAGCTGGACGAGGATGAGGACGAGGACGCGCCCACCTCCGCGGCAGGACCTGTTTATCAGGAAAAGAACCGCGAGGATTTCACCACGGACTCCCCGGCCATTTATACCTGCCGGATTCTGGAGCAGTCCAGTCTGTTTGCCGAGCGCGATACCACCAGTAAGCGCCTGGTATACAACAAGACCAGCGTGACTGCCGATGTGCTGTATGTGGGCTCCACCTGGGCCATTCTGCGCTACAAGGACACCATCGGCTATGTCAAGCGCCAGCGCATCTATAATGTCACCCCCCTGGATCCTGTGAACACCCCACCCTACGGCGTGCAGAAGTCCTGCTACATCGCCACCACCGCCAAGGAGTGTCCCGTGCGCAAGTCCATGAGCGAGAGCGACGAGAGCTGGGTGGTGCTCAATCCCGGCACCATGCTCAGCATCTGGCAGCTGCAGGACGGCTGGGCCATCGTGCCCTACTGGCGCACCTACGGCTACATCAATCTGAATGACCTGACCGATTTCATCCCCGTTTCCCCCACCGACACGCCCCTGGACAGCGACACGCCCATCGCGGCCTACACCTCCTATTACAGCACCTCCACTGCCGGCACCAATCCCAACCGCATCGTGAATATCTCCGTGGCCTGCCAGCGGCTGACCCGGGTGATGCAGCCCGGCGAAAGCCTGGACTTCAACGCCAACGTAGGCCCCTATCGCCCCGGCAACGGCTACAAGCAGGCCCCCGTACTGATCAACGGCGTTGCCAAGCCCGGCTATGGCGGCGGCACCTGCCAGGTGTCCTCCACGCTGTATAACGCGCTTCTGCAGCTGCCGGGCATCGAGATTCTGCAGCGCCGTCCCCACGGCCCCGGCGGCGCCAAATACCTTCCCCACGGCGTGGACGCGGCGGTGGGCAGCGAAAACCTGAACCTGCGCTTCCGCAACGGTTATGACTTTCCCATCCGAGTGGAGGGCCATACCTCCGACGACGGCGCGCTGCTGATGGTCGTCTACCGGGTGGACGAATGAGGCTGTACCATCACCTGCGGGAAGGCGTGTTCCTGCATCGGCCCAATCGGTTCATCGCCCATTGTCTGGTGGACGGGGCCGAAAATGTGTGCCATGTGAAAAACACCGGGCGCTGCCGGGAGCTGCTTGTCCCCGGCGCACGGGTGTGGCTGGAGGAAGCGGATAATCCCGCCCGCAAGACGCGCTTCGACCTGGTGGCCGTGGAAAACCGCGGCTATGTGGTCAACATGGACAGCCAGACCCCCAACCGCGTATTTGCCCGGTGGGCGGAGGAGGGCGGCTATCTGCCCGGACTAACCGACCTTTCGGCCGAAACGGTATATGGCGCGTCCCGCTTCGATTTCTCCTACCGTCGCGAGGGCCGGAAGGGCTTTGTGGAGATCAAGGGCGTAACGCTGTTTGATGACGATGGCATGGCCTATTTTCCCGACGCGCCCACCCAGCGGGGTGCCAGGCACCTGCGGGAGCTGATCCGCGCCCGGGAAGAGGGCTATGAGGCCGGGGTGTGCTTCGTCCTGCAGCGGGAGGACGTGATCGGTCTTCGGCCCAACGACCGCACCGACCCCACCTTTGGCGACGCGCTGCGCGAGGCCTCCGCCGCCGGGGTGCTATTGACCGCCGTCATGTGCCATGTGACCCCCGAGGGCTTTGCCATCACCCGCCGGGTTCCCGTATGGCCGGAAAGGAGCGTTGCCCCATGAAGAGAATTGCAGCGTTCCTTGCATGCCTGCTGATGCTTCCCACCATGGCCCGGGCACTCTCCAGCCAAACGGTGATTGAGCCCGCCTGGCCTGTGCCCGACTATGTGACCTGGCTGCTGGAGGTTGCTGCGGGCGAGGTGGGCTACCGTGAGGGCGAGCATGGGTACAGTAAGTATGGCGAATGGGCCGGCGATCCCTATGCCCAGTGGTGCGCCGAATACCTGTGCTGGTGCGTGGATCAGGTGGATCAGCAGCATGGTACGCATCTGCTGGGACAGGTGTATCCCCTCTACTCCGGCAGCAATACCGGCCGGGACTGGTTCATCCGCCAGGGGCGCTACATCGTCCGCTGGGGCAACCTGGAAGGCTGGGGCTACCAGTGGCTGCGGAATGAGGACAGCTTCATCACCACCGGCAGCTATATTCCCCAGCCGGGGGACTGGGTGTTCTTCACCTGGGACAGCGACCGTGACACCGACCATGTGGCTATGGTGGAATACTGCACCCGGGACGAAAACGGCAATGTGCAGCTTCATGTGCTGGAGGGCAACACCCCCGTGGAAGTGAAGCGCGCTGTGTACGACCTGACCTACACCCGCATTCTGGGCTATGGCACGGTACACGATGTGTCGGACGTGACTATGCGCGCCGGAAACACAGGCGAAAAGGTGCGTCAGCTGCAGGAAAAGCTGATGCTGCTGGGGCTTGTGGACAAGGCGGACGGCGTGTTCGGCCCCGCCACCGCCGAGGCCGTCAAATCCTTTCAAACCCTGCAGGGCATGAAAGCCACCGGCATTGCCAGCATCTCCATGCAAAAGGCGCTGGACCAGGCCGTGGACGAGGCCATTGACAATGACCCCGCCACCTGGCTGGTGGTGGATGAGGACTGACGCGGGCCCGCCCGCGGAAAGGCGATGATACGGATGGATCCAATTTATGTATTCGGTCACCGCAATCCGGACACGGATTCGGTGGTTTCCTCCATGGCCTACGCGGCGCTGCACAACGCCTTGGGCGAGCAGGACTATGTGGCCGCCCGTCTGGGTCACCTTAACGACGAAACGGCCTTCCTGCTCAACCGCTTCGGCTTTGAGCCGCCGCTGTACCTGGGCACCGTGCGCACCCAGGTGCGGGACATCGACTTCGACCGACCGCCCACGCTAAACGCGGCGGTTTCCGTGGGGCGCGCGTGGGAAATTCTGCGGGACAACCCCAGCCTGTCCTCCATCCCTGTGACTGACGAGGACGGCCGCCTGTACGGCATGATTACCGCCGGAGGCATTGCCGAACGTGACATGGACGCCATCCTCCACCCCATGATTGATGCGGTGCCCGTATTCAACCTGCTCTCCGCCCTGGAGGGCCACATCATCAACGATGAGAGCGATGTGTTCGACACCATTTCCGGCGAGGTGACCATCGCCCTGCCCACCCCCGGGGAATGCCTGAGGGGCTTCGGTGAGGGCGGCGTGGTTATTTGCGGCCACCAGGAGGATGTGGTAGAGCAGGCCCTGAAGAAGAAGGCAGGCTGCATCATCCTCTGTCAGAGCGACCTGGCGGAAAAATACCGCGGCATATCCTCCTCCACCTGCCTGATCGCCACCCCCTGCGACGCCTACCGTGCCGCGCGGATGATCTATCAGGCTATGCCCGTGGGCCGTGTGGCCCAGACAAAGAACATCGTTCACTTCCATCTGGACGATTATCTGGATGATGTGCGGGAAGCCGTGCTGCAAAGCCGCTACCGCTCCTATCCCGTGCTGGACGAAAATGAGCGCGTGGTGGGCACCCTGAGCCGCTACCATCTGCTGCGCCCCCGGCGCAAGCGCGTGGTGCTGATGGACCACAACGAGCGCGCCCAGTCCGTTCCCGGGCTGGAACAGGCGGAAATCATCGCCATCATCGACCACCACCGCCTGGCCGATGTGCAGACAG
>CAMDVP010000277.1 GCA_945877525.1 uncultured Clostridia bacterium
TCCGGCGCGCCGGAGAGGGTAAAGTCGTATGTACCGTCATTGTCGTTCATCACCTTGACCATGCCCATACCCGTGGGGCCCTTCAGGGCATACACACGCACCGCGTCCTCCGCCGCGGCAAAGGAAACGGCGCTCAACGCCAGGCACAGCGCCAGCATCATGGCAAACAGCTTTTTCATCATCATTCATCCTTTCGTTTTCTTGGCGGTCAGCGCGCTTTTCACCGTCACGCCGCCAAGGTTTCCCAGGCGGCCCGTCATCGCGCCCACCTGCTCGTTGGTTCCCTCCACAATCAGCCCAATCACCGCCAGGCCGGTTTCCCTGTCGGGCACGCCGATCCTTCCGCGAATCATCGGGCCGAACTGGGACAGAATCCTGTTGACCTCCTCGGCGCGGGAGCGTTGCTCCACCACCACGCCGACAAAGCCCAGTCTGACATCCTCATCCATCGCTCGTTCCTCCAAAAAAGGCGATTCATCCGACGCCTCGCGTCTATGAACCGCCTGTCCATGCAAACATAGCCCTTCCTCCTTTCCCATCTTCCGCCAGGGCGCACCCGGACGGTCAATCAGGAGCTGTGCCGCGCCTCGTCCTCACGCTTCCGCTTGGATCTGGCATACCGGCTATATTTATTATACCCGTTTTTCCGGCAAATGAAAAGGGGAAATTGTGAATTGCATCACAATCTCCCCCATGCTGTCAAAGTATTTACTTCGCCAGCTTTTCCTTCATGATTTCCAGCGCCCGGGACAGCTGCGGGTCGCTCAGGTCGCCAAACTGGTACATGCCGATGTCCCCCTCGGGGAGCTGCACCTCCACATCGGGGGTAATGCCCACCTGGTGCACCTTGTTGCCGCTGGGGGTGAAATACTGCGCGATGGTCACCTGCATGCCGGACTGGTCGCTCAGCCCGATCACGGCCTGCACAATGCCCTTGCCATAGCTCTGCACGCCCACCACTGTGGCGCCCGCCCGATCCTTCAGCGCGCCGCAGAGAATCTCGGAGGAGCTGGCGCTGTACTGATTCATCAGCACCACCAGCTGCACATCGGTCTTGCCGTTCTTGGAATAGGCGTATTCCCGCTGACCGTCACGGTATTCCAGGTAGTAAATCACACCCTTGTCCATGAACAGGTCGGCAATGCTTTCCGCGTCGGCCGTCCAGCCGCCGGGGTTGTCGCGCAGGTCAATGATAATTCCCTTCGCGCCGCCGGCCACCAGGTCGTTCAGGGCCGATTCAAACTTGACGGCACAGTCGCCTGCAAAATCGTACAGGTAGATATACCCCACGCCCTCGTCCAGCATGGTGCTTTCCACGCGGTTCACGCTGATGTTGGCGCGGGTCAGGGTGAAGGACAGTTCTTCGCCGCCACGCAGGAACACCACGTTCACATCCGTGCCGGGAATGCCGCGCATGATGTCCACAGCCTCCTGAAGGTTGTAGGCGTCCACATACATATCCTCCACCTTATAGAGGACGTCCCCCTTCAGCACGCCGGCCTCGCAGGCGGGGCCGTTGTCGAACACACGGCTGACCGTGCAGATGTTCGTCAGATAGCTGGCGGAAATTTGAATGCCAATGCCCGCGTATTCGCCCTCGTCCTCCTCCCACATTTCCGCGAAATCCTCCGCAGTATAGTAGAAGGTATAAGGGTCGCCCACGCCGTAGAGCAGTCCCTGGGCCGCGCCCTCCATCAGGTCGTCCGTCTCCACGTCCTGATAGTAATTTTCGCCCACAATATCCATGATCTCCAGCAGCTTGTCAAACTGCTGATACTTCTCGTACTGCTCCTTGGAGATGGTTACCGTGTCTCCATTGTCGGTCACCTGGCCGTCGTTTTTTCCTGAGAGCATGTTCTCCATGCCGCTCAGGGGCAGATAGGCACACCCGCACAGCAGGCAGACCGCCAGCGCCAGGGTCAGCATCAGAGAGAACCGTTTCCGCATCTATGGCACCTTCCATCCTTGATTGTCGGCTTACTTCCGGGACAGCTTGTCGCCGCCGCACTTCTTCAACTCCATCAGGATTTTGAAGGTCACCGCATCCTCAAAGGAGCGCAGATCAAGCCCCGTCTGGCGCTGCACCTTATCCAGCCGGTACACCAGGGTGTTGCGGTGAATGTACAGCTGCCGCGCGGTATCGGACAGGTTCAGATCCTTCTTGAAGAACATGTCGATGGTGTAAAGCATTTCCTCATTGAACAGCCGGGCGGTTTTCCGGTTGAACAGAAGGCCATGATAATAAGCGCTGATGTCCTGGGGCAGCTCCATCAAAAAGCGTTCCAGAATCAGGCGGCTGAAGGCATAGATGCTCTCCTCCGGCTGGAAGATGCGTCCAACCTCGATAGCGCGCTTGGCCTCGGCATAGCTTTCCCCAAGCTCATCGATGGTATGACGGCTGCGGCCGATGCCCACGGTCATCTGATGCGCGGTTTCGCTCATGAGCGTTTCCTGCAGCGCCTGGGCATACTGCACAAGCTCGTCCGGGCTTTCCGTTTCAGTCATGTCCTTAATCAGCGCCACAGTATGCCGATCCATGTCGATCAGCACGTCCCGCTCCTGCATGGGGGTGATGTCCCGCAGCAGATCGTAGGCCCGTTCCTCCCCCGTCTGCACCATGTGGAACACCATAACGCAGCGTTCCAGGCTCTGCGGCAGCTGATGCTCGTGGCATAGCGCCTCAAGCTCCGCGCCCATCAGCTCGCCCCGCAGCACCCGGCGGTAGACGTCAAAGCTGTTCTCCGTCAAATGCTCCCCCGTGGCCAGGCTGGCAATCAGCGCCCCAGCCAGCAGCAGCAATTCCCGGGCTCCGGGCTGCTGCGCCGCGCAGGAGAGAATGACCGCAGGCTGCCTCACAGGCATATAGCAGGTGTCGCCAATCTCCTGGGGCAAGCCCTCGGTCATGTCCCGCAGCGAGTCGCGCACCTCCTCCGGCAAAGACTCCGCCGCCTCGTATTCCGTCACTTCCACCGGCACGGAAAGCCGCTTCAGCGTGGCTTCCATTTGCTCCAGCAGGTGTTTGTCCGTCATCACAACCGCTCCTTTCACATGAAGCGTCAATCACTTGCATGCTCTTATATTCGCCATTATATCACACCTTCCGCCCCATGAAAAGTGAAAATCCGCTGAATAATGCAAACTTTTTGTGACCTTTTCACAAACAGTGTTTCTCCCGCACGCAAAAAAAGAGCGACCCCTTTGAAGGGGCCGCCCCAATGCTTTCACTTAGCGGGACAGGATGGTCAGCTCGGTCTGCTTGTCGAAGAAGTGCAGGTGGTTCACGTCGAAGGCCACCTTGATCTTGTCGCCAGCACGGCTGGTCGTGCGGGGATCCACACGAGCGATGATGTTGCCTTCCTTGCCGGTGGTGGTCAGGTACAGGTAGGTCTCAGAGCCCATCTGCTCGGTCACTTCCACGTTCACATCGATGGACGCGTTGGCATAGGTGGCCAGCACGTTGGCGTCATCGTGGATGTTCTCGGGACGGATACCCATCACAACTTCCTTGCCGATGTAGCTCTCGTCGGTGAACTTGGCAACCTTGCTGCCGGGTACGACGATCTTGTTCTCGCCGAAGGTAGCCACGACATCCTGGCCTTCCTTGCCCAGCTTCACGTCGAAGAAGTTCATCTGGGGACTGCCGATGAAGCCGGCGACGAACTCGTTGGCGGGATAGTCATACAGGTTCTGGGGGGTATCCACCTGCTGCACTACGCCGTCCTTCATAACCACGATACGGGAAGCCATGGTCATGGCCTCGGTCTGGTCATGGGTCACG
>CAMDVP010000278.1 GCA_945877525.1 uncultured Clostridia bacterium
CTGCCGCAGCAGCAGCGCGGCCCAAAAGCGTTTACCACCGTATGCCCTATAAAACCTGCGTTCCCATGAATGCCGCGCAGAGGTTTGCCATTCTGATATGTAACGCTGCCTATGCCCGTCCGAATGCCTATGTAGATGAAATTCTGCATATCATCCGGCAAATACAGTCTTTTCTCCACCAGGCCAAGGAGGTGAACGTCATTCCGCAGAAATACAGGAATACCCAGCAGCTTTTCAAGATCCGCCCGAATGGGAACATTGTACCAGTCACGGATGCGCTCAATGCTCATTGAGGTACCATCCTTCGACCTGATGTTTCCGCAGATTCCGATGCCTGCTCCGCAGAAAGCTTCCGTCGGAATACTGCTGCTCTTCATAAAGTCCACAGCCGAGCGGTAAAAAAACTCCTTCACGTCAGGAAAGGGAAGCCCGCTGTCGCACAGTATCTTCCGTTGATGCAGAATTTCACCGCGCAAATTGGCGATGCACATGCGAATCGCCGGATATTCAAAGTCAATGCCAAGGGCCACCGGCCTTTGGGCATTCAGATTCAGCAGGGAAGCAGAGCGTCCAATCGTGCCGGCACTGAAACCGTCCTTGACAACAACGTCTTCCTCCATCAAATCATGGAGAATATTGAGCACGGTGGGGCGGCTCAGTCCGGTACTCTGAATAATGTCATCCGTCGATACAGGAGCGAGCTTCATAATGCATTGAAGAACCAGATAACGGTTAGCCTCCTTCAAAATACGGATGTCATTGCCATGTCGTGCTTTTGCCATAACGAACCTCCGTTCACATTCCTAAACAGTATATCATGTTTTGATCCTGAATGCAATCCGCGCCCGACCCTGGAAGATGAAAAGCCTCTGGTCGGATATGCCATCAACAGGCGTCATCATCAGACCGTCTATTTTGTAAAGTTAGTTTACATAATACCATTTTGTATATTGCCATTTCTGTAAGACAAGAGTATAATACAATCATCCTTTATGATCAAGGATGCCGTGATAACCATATTATGGAGGGATTAGGCTTGAATAATTCCATCTGTCGCGCCGGAATTGATATTGGCGGTACCAAAACAAATATCGGCATCATCAGTGAAGACGGCAGAATCCTATCTTCCCGGGCGATTCCGTCCGAGGGCGCAAGCGATACGCCGGCATTTGTCGATCGTATTTGCTCTGTCCTGGAGGATTTGAGCGCGCAGCAGAATATGCAGGTTCAAGATCTGACCCATATCGGCGTTGGCATTCCAGGAACAGCGGATACAGAGCATGGCGTTGTGGAATACAGCTGCAATTTATTCGGCTTTGGACATGTACCGCTCGGAGACTTCTTTGAAAAGCGAATCGGCAGAAAAATCACCCTGGTGCAGGACAGCTGGGCCGCCGCCTGGGCCGAGCACCTGTTCGGCGCCGGCAGAAATGTAAAGGACATGATGTGTCTCACGCTTGGCACCGGCATCGGATGCGGCGTGGTGCTGGGCAACAAGGTATATGGCGGCCCAATGCACACCGCAGGTGAAATCGGGCACACGCCCATTGTGTGGCAGGGACGTCAATGCTCCTGCGGAAGAAGAGGATGCCTGGAAACCTACGCCAGCGGCACAGCCATTTGGAAGCAGGCCACAGAGCGCTTCCCCGAAAAGCTGATCGGCAAGCCCCAGCATACGCAAACCGTATTTGAAATGGCCTACGCTGGAGACACAGATGCGCTTTCCCTGATCTCCGAATGCGTGGAAAAGCTTGGATACGGCATTGCTGTTGCAATCGATTTGTTCGCGGTAAACACAGTAGTCATCTCAGGCGGACTTTCGGCGCATCAGAAGCTGATGGTGGAACCCCTGGAGGGGATCATCAGGCAATACGGGTATCCCTCCTGGTCCAACTCCAGGGAAATCAATGTGTGTGTCGCAGTTCTCGGCCCTGACGCGCCCATGGTGGGGGCCGCGTTTCTGGATCTGTCGCTGATGGCTTTATGAAGGAAGCAGCCCGGTCTTATTGGCTTTAAGCGACACAATTCATTCCTCCAAATTAGTGCATCCATACACTTAGCAAAAAGCAGTTAAGCTGAAAATTATTTTATTAAATACCTTTATAAAACATGATGCGCGTGCTATAATGAGCGCATAACAGGACGGGATAGAGACCCGAGCTGTAAGCGTCCAATAATTTAAAGGAGGTTTTCCCATGAGAAAGCTGCTGTCCCTCGTTCTCGCACTCTGCATGGTTTTCGCCCTCGCCGCAACCGCAAGTGCCGACGGCCTGACCGGTGAATTCACCATGGTTCATTTCAACAATGCGAATGACACCATGGGCACCGCTCTTGGCTTCCACGTCGCAACGGAGGCCTTTAAGGCTGCCAACCCCGATGTGACCATTTCTGCCGATTTCATCGCTCACGATGACTACGAAGCCTACATCACCACCCTGATGGCCGGCGCTCTCTGCCCGATGTGTTCCTGATCAAGGGCGACCTTGTTACCACACTGGCCGAGGCCGACATGATCTATCCCGTGGAAGAGATCGTGAAGGCTGACGAAGCCTGGTACGCAGAGTATGTTTCCGGCGCTTTTGCCGACGGCATGGGCTACACCGTACCCTTCCAGATGCAGGCCAACTGCTGCGTTGTCTACAATCAGAAGATTTTCGACGAGTGCGGCGTTTCCTTTCCCGAGACCATCGAAGAGCTGATCACCCTGATCCCCGCCTTCCAGGCCAAGGGCTATGTGACCATCGGCATGGGCAACGGCGGCCAGTGGCTGGCTCCCTCCTGCGTGGTAAACACCTTCATGTATCGCTTTGTTGATTCCGAGTGGTTCGAGTCCCTGCGCGCAGGCACCGGCGCCGCCTGGACCGATGAAGCGATCGTTAAGGGCCTGACTGCCTTCCAGGATCTGGTGAAGGCCAGCGCTTTCAACGAAACCTGCAACTCCATCGATCAGGATGGCATGTACGAGCTCTATTATCAGGAAAAGTGCGCCATGATGATTAACGGCGCCTGGATGATCGGCTCCGTCATCGGCGACTGCCCCGCCGAAGTTCTGGCCAACACCCATGTTGCCCTGATGCCTGCCGTTGAGGGCGGCCTGAATGGCAACAGGAACGTTGCCGGCGGCCCCGGCTGGGACTGGGCTGTCAACAAGCAGACCGTTTCTGAAGAGAAGCTGCCCGTTGTTTGCGAATACCTGAAGGCTATCACCACCGGTGATTATGCCAACAAGGCTCTGGGCATGGGCTTCTTCTCCGCCGCAAAGACCTCTGATGTTGATATGGACGCTCTGGCTCCTCTGTTTGCGGAATATGCCACGGTTGAAGCCGACATGTGCTTCCTGCCCATTTGGGACGTTGTGCTGCCCGCCTCTTTCGGCTCCGGCGAGTACTATGCTTCCACTCAGGAACTGATCATGGGCGCCATCACCCCCGAAGAAATGGCTCAGCGTCTCCAGGATGCCTGGGAGATGTGCCAGTAACGCTCGAAAACCCTTTGTGGGGTGGCCGCATTCTTTGAGAATCGGCCACCCCATTTTCAGATTAACAAGGAAAGCCGTCTCAAGCATTGACTTTCCGGTACGGAGGGATCGCTATGAATACCCGCGAGCTACGTTCCCCGGGGCAAAAAATCCTTACATACGTCTTGGTGCTCATTCCGTTTATCTTCTTTTTGTACATTTTGATTGTTCCGTTGGGCACCAGCGTTTATTATATGATATGCTTGTCAAAACTGGATGCACAGTGATACCCGCAGTCTCGGCCCAACCGCCGGGACT
>CAMDVP010000279.1 GCA_945877525.1 uncultured Clostridia bacterium
GCTCCATGACGAGCTGGTGGAGTTTGCCGGGGCAAAGTTCCCCTGCGTGGACTTTGGCTTTGGCGAGAACGCACCGGTGGACGTGGTGATCCGCCCGGAGGACATTATGCTGGTGGGCGAGGATGTGGGCCAACTGGTGGGCACCATCAGCAGCGTGCTGTTCAAGGGCGTGCACTATGAGATGATGATCGACGCGGGCGAATACACCTTCAAGGTGCATTCCACCACCATGCAGCCCCAGGGCAGCCGGGTGGGCCTGAACATTGTGCCCTTCAACATCCACATCATGAAGCCGATGGAGGTGTAATGCCGTGCGCGTGGATATGAGCCTGCCCTGGTGGGCATGGGCGCTGATGGGCGTAGGGCTTGCATTGTTTGCGGCCATGGTCGTGCTGTCCGTTCGGCGCAATCACGGTGTGAAGCGCTCGCTGTTCGCCGCGCCCTACTCCCTGTGGATGATTCTTTTCACCATCGTTCCGGTGATCCTCATCGCCTATTATGCCTTTACCGACGCCTCCGGCGCCTTCACCCTGGATAATTTCCGCCACTTTTTCGACAGTAACTACTCCAAGAACCAGCTCTACGCTTCCCTGGGGCCGGAGGCCGCGGCCTTCATCACCCGGGGTACCGTGAATGTGGATACCCTGGTCTACTCCCTGTGGATGGCCTTCCTGTGTACGGGCATATGCCTTTTGATGGGGTATCCCGCGGCGCTGTTCATGGCCGACCGCCACATGAAGCTGGGGCCCAGCCTGGTGGTGCTGTTTATCATTCCCATGTGGATGAACTTCCTTTTGCGCACCATTGCCTGGATGAGCCTGCTGGAGGATCAGGGGCTGATCAACCAGTTCCTGCGGTGGCTTGGCTTTGACGGCGTGCAGCTGATGTACAACTCCGGCGCGGTGCTGCTGGGCATGGTGTACAACTACCTTCCCTTCATGGTCTTCCCCATCTATACGGTGCTGAGCAAGCAGGATCCCAAGCTGGGCGAGGCCGCGCAGGATCTGGGCTGCAATGAAATACGCACCTTCACCCGGGTTACCCTGCCCTTGTCCCTGCCGGGGGTCATCAGCGGCATCACCATGGTGTTCATGCCCTCGGTCACCACCTTCTTCATCCCCCGGATGCTGGGCGGCGGCAACTCCATGATGTTTGGCGACCTGATTGAATCCAAGTTTCTCACCGAGGGCAGCTGGAACGTGGGCAGCGCGCTGTCGCTGATCATGATGCTGCTGATTCTCCTCAGCCTGTCCATCCTGCGCAAGGCTGACCCCAACGGCGAAGGAGGCGGCATGGTATGAAGAAATTCTTCAAGCGCTTTTACCTGGCGCTGATCCTGGTGTTTTTGTATGTACCCATTGTGGTGCTGATCATCCAGTCCTTCAATGCGGGCAAAAGCCGCGCCAAGTGGGAGGGCTTTTCCTTCCGCTGGTATGCCGAGCTGTTTGCCGACGCGTCCATCATGAACGCCCTGCAGGTCACCGTGAGTATCGCCCTGCTGGCCATGGTCATTTCCACCATTCTGGGTACGCTGGCCGCCATCGGCATTTACAGCATGAAGAAGCGCCCCCAGGCCATGATGATGACCCTCACCAATCTGCCCAACACCATGCCGGACATTGTGACGGGCATTTCCCTGATGCTGCTGTTCATTTTCACCAAGGTGGATCGCGGCTATGTGACCATGCTGCTGGCGCACATCACCTTCGACACGCCCTATGTGATTCTGTCGGTCATGCCCAAGCTCAAACAAATGAACAAGCACTGCTACGAGGCCGCCCTTGACCTGGGCGCTACCCCCACCTATGCCCTGACCCACGTCATCATTCCCGAATGCAAGCAGGGCATCATCACCGGCGCGATGCTGGCCTTCACCCTGTCGCTGGACGATTTCACCATCAGCTACTTCACCACCTCGCCCCTGGTGCAGAATCTGTCCACGCTGATCTACTCCAAGGCCCGCATCGGCATTGAGCCCACGCTGAACGCGCTGTCTGCGCTGATGTTCGTGGCGCTGCTCATCCTTCTCCTCATCGTCAACCGCCGCACCGCTGACAACAGCCGGAAGGCGTGACGGAACCATTTTTCACACTGGAGGTATGTCCCCATGAAGAAGCTCCTCTGCATCCTGGTTACCCTTGTGCTGATGCTGCCCGTGTGCGCGTCCGCGCAGGAGGTCGTCAACGTGTTCAACTGGGAAGACTACATCGATGAGAGCGTCCTCATCCAGTTTGAGCAGGAGACCGGCATCCATGTGAACTACATGCGCTTTACCACCAACGAAGATATGATCGTGCAGGTGGAGGCCAATCCCGGCGCCTTTGACGTGTGCTTCCCCTCCGACTACATTGTTGAGCGGATGCTTAGCAAGGACATGCTGGCGGAAATCGACTATGACAAGGTACCCAACGCCCAGTATATCCTGGAAAACCTGCGCAGCCCCGACTATGATCCCAACAACGTTCATTCCCTGCCCTACATGTGGGGCACCGTGGGCATTCTGTACAACACCACCATGGTGGAAGAACCCGTGAATTCCTGGGGCATCCTTTGGGACAGCAAGTACAAGAGCAATGTGTTCATGCTGGATTCCTTCCGCGACTCCATGGGCGTGACCCTCAAGTACCTGGGCCACTCCATGAACACCCGCGATATCATCGCCCTGGAAAGCTGCAAGGACAAGCTGATCGAGCAGAAGAAGAACGGCATCGTCAAGGCCTATCAGGTGGATGAAACCAAGGACAAGATGGTCGCAGGCGAGGCAGCCCTGGCGGTCATGTGGTCCGGCGACGCGCAGTACGCCATCGACCTGAACCCCGACCTGGCCTATTCCATTCCCTCCGAGGGCAGCAACATCTGGATCGACGCCATGGTGATTCCCAGGAACGCCCAGAACATGGACAACGCCCTGAAGTTTATCGACTTCCTCTGCCGTCCCGACATTGCCCAGAAGAACTGCGAGGCTATCTGGTACTCATCCCCCAACAGCGGCGCCATTGAGCTGATGGGCGAGGAATACACGGAAAACCCCGTCATGAACCCCACCGATGAGGAAGTTGCCCGGTGCGAGTTTTTCCATGACATCGACGAAACCTTCATGCCCGTGTATACCGCCCTGTGGCAGGAAGTGAAGAACGCCAAGTAATCTCCCGCTCATACGCAAACGGATGAGGCACAGTACCGCCTCATCCGTTTTTCTTTATCCCAGCTGATAGATCATCCTATCCAGAATGGCTATGGTATCCTGGAAGGGCAGCACCCGGTTCACCAGCAGTTCCTTCATGTAGAAGCTGCGGAACTTGTCGCTTAGACCTTGATAGTCAATCAGGGCCTCGCAGTGATCCCCGTCAAGGTTGTATGCCGTATCTGATCGAAGGAACATCACGCCGCGTCCCTCGTACATGGTGATCTCTGCGTCAATCGAATCTATGTCATCCTTCAGGAAATAGATCCAGAAGTACGGGTTTTTAATAGCCTGCTCCCTCAGGTTGGTCAGGATCGCCTTGCGTTCCGCCGGCGTATAGGGACGCATGGCAAAGAAGTGGTCGCTCTGCCGCCCCGTGCGGGCGAAACGCTCCATGGCCTTTAAGGATAAAATGTTATGGGTCACCTTTTTCTTGCGGAAGAAATTCTCATACCGCAGCAGCTGGATGTCATACAGCTGCTGCACCAGTGCCATCAAATCATCCTGCTCAGAGAAGCCGGCTTCCTTGAATCCATCCGTCACCGGCCCGACCAGTACGTCAGGATGGATATAGTT
>CAMDVP010000280.1 GCA_945877525.1 uncultured Clostridia bacterium
GAATAAGCGTAACAATATAAACCACACAAACGGAGGATCCCGGTATGAAGAAATTGTTGTCCCTGCTTCTGGCGCTGACCATGACGCTTGGCTGCCTGGGAGCCGCCGGCGCGGAAAGTGCCGCGCCGACGCACTTGAAAATCCTGATGCCTTTCTTCAATGCTGAATCATCTGCAAGCATTGTGAAGGCGCTGGAGGACGCCACCAACACCGACCTGGAAATTGTTGCTGCGGCCTATGATCAGTGGGATCAGAAGGTCAATACCCTCATGTCCGTGGGCGAGGAGTACGACCTGATCATCATCAACACCACCACGCCCTGGAAAACCTGGGCTCAGGAGGGCCTGGTCTACGACCTGGACGAGCTTGCGGATCCCGAACGTCATCCCTATACCTACAAGCTGATTAACAGCGAGATGTATGCCTCCTATGCGGTGGAAGGAAAGCACTACTATCTGCCCGGCGTCCATCACGGCCAGGATTTTGTCTGGAGCGTTCGGCAGGACATTCTGGACGAAATGGGCATCGCTTCCATCGAGACCACAGAGCAATTCCTGGAGGTTGCCCGCTATGCGAAGGAAAAGTACGACATGTATGCCTTTGTGGGCGGCAGCGCTGAGGGAAACTTTGAACACTATCAGCCCATCTTCGGCGCGTTTGGCTGCGGCAGCGTGCATCCCTCTGAGCGTGGCTTCGTTGTGACGGAGGATGGCACGGTGGTGGAAACCAGCCGTACAGAGGCTGCCAAGAACGCTCTGGTATTCCTGAACACCCTGTATCGCGAGGGACTGATGAACAAGGATTACCTTTCCATCGGCGACAGCTATGCAGATATGTACAGCGCATCCGGCAAGGCCTTCTCCTGGTATGGCGCCTGCGGTTCCCTGCCGGGTATCTACACCAACCTGAAGTCTATCAATGACAAGGCTGTTCTGGCTTTGGCCGAACCCATGAATCAGGATACGTTTGTAGGTCGCCTGGGCTGGGGCGCCATGTGGACGCTGGCCTTTATTCCCTCCACCTGCACCAATCCTGCCGCGGCACTGGATTTCTTTGAGTTTGTCAACAGCAAGGCCGGACGCGACATCTGTGTCGCCGGGCCTGCGGGCGATACCTGCACTGCGGAAGGCGTTAACGACGAGGGCGTGTTCACTTCCATTCAGGAGAATGTTGAGAAGGAATGGGGCAGTGCCGGCACCCAGTCTCCCATGTGGGCGTCCTTCATGACCACCACCTATGGCTATATCCCCGCCAAGGATTACGATACCTTTGAAGAAGCATACGCCAACCGGGTGATCTACATTGATTCGGCCGATCTGGAGAGCGGCAATCTGTTTACCACCCGCAATGCCCTGAAATACGGCGGTATGTTTGCCGAAACCTCTCTGCTGAACACCACCGCTCTGGATATTGAGGGACAGGTCAAGAATACCCTGAATACCCTGCGTGCGGAATACTGGAACAAGATTATCATGGAGGACGATCCCTCCCGGATTGACGGCATGTGGAACGAATATGTCGAGAAGTGGCTGGCCAGCGGCGGCGCTGAATACGAGGCTGCCTACCAGGCCTTCTATGACGCCAATCTGAAGTAACCCAATCTGCCGGGATAGGGAGCCATCTTCATCCCGGCGGCATTTTTGCTGACAATTACGCATTAGGAAAAGGGCGGCCATCTTTCCAACGCATATCTGTTCATTGGATATGTCTGTGGGAAGGTGGCTGCTTTTCATTCAGTGGTTTCACATGCCATACTTGAGTGGAATGTGGCAACAATCTAAATCGTGAAGCCCATTTTGCCCTCACTCATTTCATGATTATACGCGAAAATGTGCGGTAAATCATGTTAGCGGGCAAAACGCCATAGAGGACAATCGATCCTTCTGAGTGTGCAGAAAAGGCCAAACGATAGGCAAAACGGTTACAAAATAAGGACGATATCGTAGGTGCATATCCCCAAGACGAAAAAGAGGAGCAGTTTTATCAACTGCGCAGGCCATCAACAAACACTCGCGAGAAGCGGGAGTTTGTTTTTGTTGCAAAACCAAAAGGGAAATGGAGTAAGGATAACCCCGCCTATTCATCAAGACTGACAATCAGCAACAGAAAGACAAAGCGCGAACCTCTGACCATGGAGCAACTGCGGGACATTCTCAGCAATGCCGACAAGCTGACCATGGAGGACAGGACGCTGCTGTATCTGTTTGCCTATACAGGCATGCGCAGAGGGGAAGTGCTGGGCCTGCAATGGGGTGATATTGACTTTGATAACAAGCGAATCAGCGTGGAACGGGCAGTATCATTCACAAGCAATAAGCCGATCATAGGAAAGCCAAAGTCGGAAGCAGGGAACCGCTGTGTCCCTCTGCTTAACCAGTTGGCAGAACACCTGCAGGCGCTGCCCAATAAGACGGGCTTTATCATTGGCGGAGAGGCTCCCTGCACGGCACAGACCTACAAGCGGGCATGGGAGCGCATTGGAAAGACCATCGACCTGCATGGAGCCACGGCGCATGTATTCAGACATACGTTTGCAACCATACTCCAGACAAGGACAGACCCCAAAACCCTGCAAACGGTGCTGGGCCATGCGGACATCATGACTACCATGAACACCTATGTCCATCCGCAGGAGGAAGCCGCCAGGCAAGCCGCAAACAGGCTGACAGACGCTTTTTGTGCAACTTTTTCTGAGAGTTGACAAAATTGTTAACACAAGGGGCACCCCTCAAACCCTTATGCTGCAAGGCTTTGAAGCCCCTCATGGAGCGCAGAATTTGACAAAAAAATTGACACGATCATGGTTTTGGGCACTTTGAGCGGGGAAAAAGTTATGAATCCATCCAAAGGAAAAACCCCTCAAACCGTTGCGGTTCAAGAGGTTTCAAGAATGTACGCCCGGCAGGATTCGAACCTGTGACCTTCAGAGTCGGAGCTTTACTCCCAGAGGACTGAAAAACCTTGTGCCATAAGGGTTTGCGGCTTCTTGTTTCCGTCGAAAAAGCGATTTGAACCGTTTTTGAACCGTTTTGTTCTTTGTTAACAATACGCCCGCAGATATGTCGTCGATCAGGAATCAAGATCAACAGCATCACAGGAGGAAATGTAACCCGGACGTAGAGCTAATGGGGGAGCGTAGGTATTCACGCCCTGGTTATTTTGTGGATGTTTACCGCAGGCGATTTGAGTATTCCGCGCCAGAATGAGCATCGCCACCGGACAAATTGAGCACCGATTCCGGCGAAATTGAGCACGGCTTCTGCACAGATTGCGCACACGGTAGAATGTAGATATGCAGTTCCAATGGGACTGTAAATATCTACAGAGGAGGTCAGTCGAATGACGACCAACTACCGTGAGATCCTGAGGCTCGAAAGCCTGGGGCTCAACAAGAGCGACATCACCAGTGCGGCACAATGTGCACGCAATACGGTGTCGACAACGCTCGCAAGAGCAAAAGCCTGTGGCCTGCAGTGGCCGCTGCCAGAAGGCATGTCTGACAAAGACCTGGAGGAAAAAATGTTCCCCGGCGCGCCGGGGAAAGTGGTCTACAAGATGCCGGATTACGCCTACGTACACCGGGAGATGCAGCGACAGGGTGTTACGTTAACACTGCTGTGGCTGGAATACTGCGACCAGTGCAAGGCAGAAGGTGCCGTTCCGTACCAGTCCACTCAGTTCAACAAGTACTACAGCGATTATCTCAATCGAATCAATGCCACGATGCATCTGAATCACAAGCCCGGAGAGATCATG
>CAMDVP010000281.1 GCA_945877525.1 uncultured Clostridia bacterium
CAGGCAAAGGCCGCCGCGCCCAGCACCAGCGCGGAGGCTGCTATCAGCGCAAAGGACGCGCCGATGCACTCCCGCAGCCCGGCCTCATCCCGCTGACCGAAGCGGATGGAAAACAGCGCGCCACTGCCCATGCACAGCCCCAGCAGGATAGAGGTCAGAAAGGTCATCAGCGTAAAGGACGAACCCACGGCAGCCAGGGCGTATCTGCCAAGAAACTGCCCGACAATCAGTGTATCAGCGATGTTGTAGCACTGCTGCAGCAGATTGCCCGCAATCATGGGCAGGGCGAACGTCAGCATGGCGCGCATGACCGGCCCGCGGGGCAAATCCCGATTCATCAATGGAAGCCTCCGGCATTACAGATGGTTTCGCTGTGTTCGCGGGTATCATACCATCCGCCCGTCAGCTTGTCAACCGAAGATCAAACGGGGCTGGCAATCCTCCCGATTTGTGATATGATAGATTCATCAAAAGAAGGACGTATCGGAGGCATCCCGCATGAAACAGATCATCCGCCAGTTCCGCCTGCAGTCCCCGCTCGCTTCCTGCGAGCCCCTGGGGCATGGGCACATCAACGCAAGCTATCGTGTTCGAACGCAGCGCGGGCCGGATTACCTTCTTCAGCGCATCAGCACGGAAGCGTTCCATGATGTGCCCGCCCTGATGCGCAACATCGCGCAGGTCACGGCCTTTCTGGCCCGACAGGCTGAAAACCCAGGGCACGCCCTGCGCCTGATTCCCACCCTGGACGGCCGGTCGTATTACGCCGCGCCGGATGGTCAGTATTACAGAATGTACAACTATATTGAGAACACCCTTTGCCTGGAGGAGGCGCAGCAGCCCCGCGACCTGTACGCCTGCGCCTATGCCTTCGGTTCATTTTTGAAGGGACTGAGCGCGTTTCCCGCCGCGTCGCTTTGCGAAACCATTCCCCGTTTTCACGACACCCCCGCCCGCTACGAGGCCCTGAAGGCCGCCATCGCCGGCGATGCCGCCGGCCGAGCCGCATCATGCCGGGAGGAAATCGCCTTTGCCCTCTCCCGCGAGCAGGACGCGCCATCGCTGACCGAACAGCTTGCCCGGGGGCTTCTGCCCCTGCGAGTCACCCATAACGACACCAAGCTGAGCAACGTGCTGCTGGACAAAGGCACCCGGAAACCCGTTTGCGTTGTGGATCTGGACACGGTGATGCCCGGGCTGGCGGCCTATGACTTTGGCGACCTGGTTCGCACTGGCGCAGGCACCGGCGCTGAGGATGAGCGGGACTTGTCGAAGGTGACCTTCTCCATGGATCGGTATGCGCTGCTGCGGAGCGGCTTTCTGGATGCCTGCGGCGATGTGCTGACGGATGGCGAGATACGCTCTCTGCCCCTGGGCGGCAGGCTGATGACCCTGGAGTGCGGTGTGAGATTCCTCACCGACTACCTGAGCGGCGACCGGTATTTTCGCATCAGCAGGCCAGAACACAACCTGGATCGTTGCCGCACACAGTTCCGCCTGGTGCGCTGCATGGAAAGCTGCTGGGCCGAGCTGACGGGAGGGTAAATGCTGCGCTGCAATGACAAGGGAGACGGGCATACAGCCCGTCTCCCTTGTGCTTGTCATGCATACGATTCTATTTCTATAGATTTTATGTCCAACAACAGGATTTCGCCTCTGCGGAGGCGACCAAAGGGCTTTCCGGTCGCCCTTTGGAAACCTTCGGGGCCGTCCTCTTGATTCAATGCGATTAATGCAGCATTGTTTGAGAAAAGCATCGTATCACGCTTCGGCTTCTTCCTTACAGCGCTTCCAGCACCGTCTGCATCCCGGCGGGTTCGCCGCCGTTCAGCATGCCCTGCACCATGTCCCGGGGACCACCGGATTTTCCCCCGAAGCGGGTGCACAGCGCCTGTGCAGCAGTCCGTGCGTCTGCCTCCGGCGCGCACAGGGCGAAGCTCCATCCGCCCTCACGCTTCAGCAGGGTCAGGCCGTAGCGCCCGCCCGCCGCCAGAAGACCCGCCGCCTTGCGCAGCTGCCCCGGAACCAGCATATCAGCCTCTATCACGCGCACAGGCTGCCCCCCAAGCGCCTCTGCCCGGGCAGAAAACACCTGCATCCCCAGCTGTTCGCAGCGATAGCGCAGCTCATCCCGCTCCTGCAGCATGCGGCGCACCACGGAGGCCAGCTCGCCGCTTTTGGCGGAAAGGGCCTGGCTGACGGCACGGTTTTCATCCAGAAGCTGATTTTCCATTTCCAGCGCACGCATGCCGCACAGGATGGACAGCCGCACGCCGCCCTTGTACTTCTGCACGGAAAGCACCTTGATCTGCCCCACCCGGCCCGTTGTAGCCACATGGGTGCCGCAGCAGGCGCAGGTGTCCACGCCCTCGATGCTGACAATGCGCACGTCTCCGTCAATGGCCTTCTTGCTGCGGTATTCCAGGCGGGCAAGTTCCTCCTTTTCCGGCACAAAGGCGTGTACGGGCTGATCCCGCCAGACGCACTCATTGGCCAGACGCTCCGCCTCCCGGGCCTGCGCCTCGGTCAGCGGGCCGTTGAAATCCAGGGTCACCGCCTCCGTGCCGATATGAAAGCCCACGTTGCTGTAGCCGTACATCCGGCAGATCAGCCCGGAAAGAATGTGCTCGCCGGTATGCTGCTGCATCATGGACAGACGGTGCACGCTGTCCACACGGCCCTCCACCGTATCGCCCACGGGCAGGGGCGCATCGGTACGGTGCAAGATCACCCCGCTTTTCTCATGGGCGTCCAGCACCCGGGCCCCGCCCAGCGTACCATGATCCGCCCCCTGCCCGCCGCCTTCGGGAAAGAAGGCTGTTCTGTCCAGCGTTACATCCCAGCCCTCGCCGGCGCTCTGGCAATCCAGCACCCGGGCGGTAAAATCCAAGAGATACGCATCCTGATCAAACAGGCGGATGGTCATGGTCATTCCTCCGTGCGTCAAAATTGTTTCTGTGCATTGTATCACATCCGCTCCGGGAAAGCAAATCCGCCCCGCGCATTGCGCCCGGCCCTCCTGTTTGGTATAATGAATACGGCATCACCGCAGAGCGTGCGAAAAGGAAGGATTCAAAATGGAATATGCAGTTATCGCCCATCTGGCAGGGCGCATCGCGGAGAATATCGGTCGGGTGATCGTGGGCAAGGAGCGGGAAATCGAGCTGACCCTGGCGGCGCTTATGGCCGGGGGACACATTTTGCTGGAGGACGTTCCCGGCACCGGCAAAACCACCCTGGCCAAGGCGCTGGCCCGCTCGCTTTCGTGCATGTTCAGCCGTGTGCAGTTTACCCCCGACCTGCTTCCGGCGGATATCACCGGCATGCGGGTGTACAGCCAGCAGGACGGCTCCTTCACCTTTCTCAAGGGGCCTGCCTTTACCAATATTCTTCTGGCGGATGAAATCAACCGCGCCACCCCCCGCACCCAGTCTGCCCTGCTGGAATGCATGGAGGAAAGGCAGATCACCGAGGGCGGCGTGACCTATCCCCTGCCAAGCCCCTTTCTGGTCATCGCCACCCAAAATCCCGTGGAAACCCAGGGTACCTTTCCCCTGCCCGAGGCGCAGCTGGATCGCTTTCTGATCCGCCTGTCGCTGGGCTATCCCGATCGGGAGGAAGCGGTGGCGATGCTTAGGCGGTTCATGGCAGACAGTCCGCTGGCGGCGCTGTTGCCGGTGGCAGGTG
>CAMDVP010000282.1 GCA_945877525.1 uncultured Clostridia bacterium
GCGCACCAGCACCCGCCCGCGGCCCTCGTACTTCCTGTCAAGCGCCTGAATGGCCTCCACCACCTCGGCATCCTTGTCAAAGTCGTACTTACGGGCGTCGCTCACCCGCGCGGCGTACTGGGACTGGGGCAGCACCTGCATGATCTGCGCCAGGCGGCTGAGGGACTGCTTGCTTTCCACCATCACCGTCAGCAGCTGCAGGGCGGTAATCAGTCCGTCGCCGGTAGTGTTATGGTCCAGGAAAATCACATGGCCGCTCTGCTCACCGCCCAGGTTGTAGTTGTTGGCCAGCATGTTTTCCAGCACATAGCGGTCGCCCACCTTGGTCTTTTCATTGTGGATGCCCAGCTTCTTCAGGGCAAGGTCAAGGCCCATGTTGCTCATGATGGTGGTGACCAGCGTGTTGTTGCGCAGGCGGCCCTGCTGCTTGAGATGGTTGGCACAGATGCACATGACCTGGTCGCCGTTGATAAGGGAGCCGCGCTCGTCCACAGCCATCAGGCGGTCGGCGTCGCCGTCGAAGGCCAGGCCGATGTCCGCGCCCAGCTCCCGCACCAGCTCGCACAGACGCTCGGGGTGGGTGGAGCCGCAGTTCTCGTTGATATTGGTGCCATCGGGCTCGTGATAATACACCGACACCGTGGCGCCCAGCTCCTGCAGCACGGTAGGAGCCACCTGATAGCTGGCGCCCTGGGCGCAGTCCACCACAATGTGCAGCCCGTCAAAGCGGGCGCCGGTGGTTTCCTTGGCAAAGTCGATGTAGCGGCGCTGGGCGTTGCGCTGGCGCACGGGACGGCCCACCTGCCCGCCAATGGGCAGATGCTTGTCCTCAGGCAGGCCGTTGCGGATGATCTCCTCCATGCGGTCCTCCACCGCGTCGGGGAGCTTGTAGCCGTTGCCGTCGAAGAACTTGATACCGTTATACTCAACGGTGTTGTGGCTGGCGGAAATCACCGCCCCCGCATCAGCCTGATAATACCGGGTCAGATAGGCGATGGCAGGGGTGGGCAGCACCTCCACCAGCACGGCCTTCGCGCCCATGGAGCAGATGCCCGCCACCAGGGCGGATTCCAGCATTTCGCCGCTGATGCGGGTGTCGCGTCCCACCAGAATGGTGGGCCTGTGCACATTACTTGCCAGTACATAGGCGCTGGCCTGCCCCAGCTTGAAGGCCAGCTCGCAGGTCAAATCCTGATTCGCTATTCCACGCACGCCGTCGGTGCCAAAGAGTCTTGCCATCGGTTGTTCCTCCTGTGGTTTTCCATTTCGCCCTTTAGTATACGCGCCTGAGCGCAGAAAATCAAGCGATTTCTAATACGTTTGCATACGTTTTATCCAAATTGCAGCTCTGCAACCTCATACAGCCCCTCAGCGTGATAACCCAGCTTCTCCGCGATATGGGCAGAGGCAGGATTGGCCGCGTCCCAGGTGGCGATCATTCCACGCTCATGGGCGGTCAGAATCAGCCGGGCCGCCGTCAGGGTGGCGTATCCCCTGCCCTGCATGTCGTCCCGTGTCTGCAGCTGAACCTCAATGCCCCCGGGATAGCTCACATAGGAGCTGGCCCCGGCCACAGGCTCGTCTCCGGCCATCAGCAGCACGCCCAGGCCGCGCTGCGCATAGGAGGCATCGTCGTAGAGGCTCACAAAGTCCCGGCTCCATTCGGCCTCCCGGCACCAGGCGATCCATTCGCCCTCAATGGGCTGAAAGCGCAGACCCTCCGGCATGTTCCTCAGCAGGCTCCGCAGATGGCCGTCCTCCGGCTGCACCGCATGGTCAAAGGCGCAGCGGCGCTCGATGTGGAACGATCCCACCTTTGCCAGCGCCTCCCTCCATGGGCCGGGGGCATACACCACCCAATAGCCACGGTGGGTCTGCAGCGCATTGCGCAAAAGACGCGCCGCTTCAGGCCCGGGCTTGCCGCCGCAGCATAGGAAATCCCCGGCCCATGCCAGGGCACCCCGCGGATGCGCCGGCGAATCCACCAGCACCTGCCCCATGCCGTTCAGCGCCGCCTGCACAATGCCGTGCGCCCCGGGGATTCCTTCAAAGAGGGCGGCGGCAGAGGGATCTGTCGTCGGAAATCCTACCATCATGCCTTGGGTTCCTCCTGAATCAGCAGATTCTCCTTGCCGAAGGTCTCGCCCAGGCTTTCCAGCAGGGCTTCCTCATCCCCGTCCCCGGCGGACTGTTCCTCCTGACCGGGCTGCGCCGCCTCAAAGCGGCACTCCGCCCCGGCGGCCTGGGTCAGCGCTGCGGCGACCGCCGCACGCTTGGATTCGCTGTTGAGCGCCGTTACATAAAAGTCCTGACCCATGGGCGCCTCCCAGCGATACAGGTTTCCCTGACAGCCTGCAAACCGCCCCTGGAGCAGCATGCCATGCACACCTGGGTCGGATTTCTTCAGCGCCGTCATGGCGTCCCTCCATGCTTCGGCCCCGGTGCGGCCGGTGGGGGTCAGCGCCTGGGGCGCGGCTGGTGCATCGGGCTTGACCACAGCGGGCCTTGCGGGTCTGGACGGCCTGGCCGGCGCTGCTGCCACACCGTTTTTCAGCTTTTCCGTCAGGTCGGCCACCTGCTTTTCCAGCTGGGCGATGCGGTCGATCAGCGCGGCTGCATCCGCTTCAGATGTGCGCAGGCAGGCCTTGAGCGCGGCGCTCTCCAGGGCAATGCGGGGCGACGAGGCCCAGCGCAGCTCCGTTTCGACGGCCATGAACAACTCCAGCATGCGCATAAGCCGCGTCTGGGTGAAGCCCTCCGCCTGCTGGCGATATTGCACCGCGTCTTCCTCCGTGATATCCAGCAGGGACGCCAGCTCGCTTCCGCAGCACCCGGCCATGAGCAGCGCCCGCAGGTGCTGGCTCACATCCCGGGCGAACACCACGGGTTCCCGGCCCGCCCGCATGAGCTCGTCAATCATGCCCATAAGCGACGGCGCATCCTCCTGCTTCAGCGCGTCGGCAAAGCGGAACAGGAAGCTCCTGTCGCTGGTGCCCAGCACCCGGCGAACCAGTTCCTCCGTCACATCGTTCTGATATCCCAGGCACATATCCAGAATGGACAGCGCGTCGCGCATGCCGCCCTCGGCAGCCCGGGCAATCACCCGCAGCGCGCCGTCCTCGGCGGCGCCTCCCGCGCCCTCCACCGCCTGACGCAGGCGCCCGACGATTTTCTCCGCCGGAATGCGCCCGAAGTCAAACCGCTGGCAGCGGCTGAGGATGGTGGCGGGCAGCTTCTGGGGCTCGGTGGTGGCGAGGATAAACACCACATGCGCAGGCGGTTCCTCCAGGGTTTTCAGCAGCGCGTTAAAGGCCGAGGTGGACAGCATGTGCACCTCGTCGATGATATAAACCTTGTATTTTCCCTGCTGGGGCGGGTATTTCACCGTTTCCCGCAGATCGCGCATCTCGTCCACGCCGTTGTTGCTGGCCGCGTCGATTTCCATCACGTCCAGGCTCTCGTCGGCCAGAAGACGGCGGCAGCTGTCGCACTGGCCGCAGGGGTCGCCGTTCACGGGATGCTCGCAGTTCACCGCCCTGGCCATAATTTTGGCGGTGGAGGTTTTGCCCGTGCCCCGGCTGCCGCAGAACAGATACGCATGGGCGATGCGCCCGGTGGTAATCTGGTTGCGCAGGGTGGCCACAATGGCCTCCTGGGACACCATGGAGGAAAAATTGACC
>CAMDVP010000283.1 GCA_945877525.1 uncultured Clostridia bacterium
CCCCCCCCCCCCCCCCCCCCCCCCCCCCCCCCACACCCCCCCCCCCCCCCCCCCCCCCCCACCCCCCCCCCTCCCCCATGCGGTATTGTTTCACAATGCCCCGCATGGAAAGAATCGTTTCGCTCATGCCCCAGCCCCTCCGCTTACCGGTTCATCATTCTCATCATGGGCAGCACCATATCCGTTGGGGGAATGAGCACGGTTTCGCCGGTGCGAACGCCGTCCTTGATTTCCACGATGGTGCCGTTGTTGATACCGAGCAGCACGTTTTGCTCCACCACGTCGCCGTTGCGGTCATAGCAGTAGACGAAGGGCTTGCCGTTGTCATCATACTGGATGGCGTCCATGCTGACGGTGGTGGCGTCCGTAACGCTCTCGCGGTTCACCCTGACCTCGCAGGTCAGGCCCATGGCCAGGGTGCCGTCCTGGGGCAGGGAGATTTCTGCTTCATAATAGGCCAGGTCGCCGGACACGGTGGCCTCCTGGGCGATGTGGGTGATGGTGCCGTCCAGCATCTTTCCGGTGGCCTGCACCTTCACGAATACACGCATGCCCCGGGACAGGGCGGACACATCATATTCATCTACCTTGATGCGGATAAGCGGGTGGTCGTAGTCCGCCACACGGAACAGCGCGTCGCCGGGAACATAATCCTCACCCTCGTCCAGATAGATGTCGGAAATAGTTCCGTCCATGGGAGCTTTGACCTTTGCGCCGGATTTGGGCACCAGCACCTCGTCGTCCTCATTGACCTTGTCGCCCTCAGCAACGTTCCAGCTCTTGACGGTACCCCGGGAGACGGCGGTGACCACCTTGAAGCCGTCGGGCTCGATATTGCCGGAGAAGGTGTAATAGGTTTCGATATTCTGGGTTTTGGCGGTTTCCTCCTTGAAGGAAATCTTGCTCTTCTGGCCAAAGAAATAAAACAGAGCCCCGGCGATGACCGCAAGTATCAATACCCAAACGATGATCCTGCGCAGCTTTTTGTTGTTCATAGCATAGCTCCTTTTCAGTGTTTCGGCGGCAGTATAGCAGGAGTATATGAACTGCGCATGAATCAGGAAAAAAAAGCAAAAAAAATGGGGCTGCCCCTTCGGACAGCCCCGCACTTGCTACTATTGTACGTCCCAGCCTTCAAAGGATTCCTCTTCCAGCAGGGCCTCAAACCTGCCGTCGGTAATCCGGGTCAGCTCGGAGAGAACATCGTCGGAATCCTTCTCCCGCATGAGAAGGGTGAAGGTCACAGCGGTGGTGAACTCGCTCCCGAGCAGCTGAACGGGCAGGGTGCGCAGGGCGTGCTGCACCCTGTCCCACAGGGGATAGCCTACCTCGCACAGATAGCGGCGGGAGGGCTCCATCACGACCACCTGCGCTGCCTTGAGCGCAACGGCGCAGCCCTGGGTATAGGCCCGCACCAGACCTCCTGCGCCCAGCAGTACCCCGCCGAAGTAACGCGTAACCACCACGCAGCAGTTAACCACGCCCTGGGCCTTGAGCACCTCCATCATGGGAAGCCCCGCGGTGCCGCCGGGTTCGCCGTCATCGGAGTAGCGCATCACCCCGGCATTGCGCCCGATGACATAGGCATAGCAGTTGTGGGTGGCGTCCTTGTGCTTTACGCGAATGGACTGCAGGAAGGCGAGGGCTTCCTCCTCCGTCTGCGCGGGGGAGGCATAGCCGATGAAGCGGCTCTTGTGGATGATGAACTCGTCCGACGCGGCGCGGCGCAGGGTTTTGTAGGGGGCGGTCATGCCAGCACCAGGCGGCGGAAGCCCTTCTTGCCCTTCTTGAGCATCAGGCCGTCGGGGCCGATCATATCGGCGGTTACGGCGGCAGCGAAGTCGGTGATTTTTTCATCGCCCAGGAACACCGCCCCGGCCTTGAGCTGGTTGCGGGCCTCGCTCTGGCTCTTGCACAGGCCGGACTTCACCAGCAGGGTGGTGACCCGCGCGTCCTCGGAGAGAATGTCCGCCGTGACCTCAAAGGAGGGCACGTCTGCGCCGTTCATGCCGCCGGCAAACAGGGCCGCCGCGGCGTCCGCCGCCTTGCGGGCCTCCTCCTCGCCGTGAACCAGCCGGGTCACCTCGAAGGCCAGCACCTTCTTGGCTTCGTTGATTTCGCTGCCCTCCAGCGCGCCAAGGCGGCGCACCTCGTCCATGGGCAGGAAAGTGAGCAGACCCAGGCACTTTTCGACGTCCTTGTCGTCCACGTTGCGCCAGTACTGGTAGAAGTCGAAGGGAGAGGTCTTGTTCGGGTCAAGCCACAGCGCGCCCTTCTCGGTCTTGCCCATTTTGCGGCCGTCGTGGGTTAAAAGTAGCTGGAAGGTGCAGGCGAAGGCCTTTTCGTTCTCCTTGCGGCGCACCAGATCCGCGCCGCCCAGCATGTTGCTCCACTGGTCGTTGCCGCCCATTTCCAGCCGGCAGCCATAGCGGCGGAACAATTCCAGAAAGTCGTAGGACTGCATCAGCATGTAGGTGAATTCCAGGAAGGACAGGCCGTTCTCGGTGGCCATGCGGGCCTTGTAGCATTCGGCGGTGAGCATCTTGTTGACCGAGAACATGGAGCCGATGTCCCGCATGAACTCGATGAAGTTAAGGTGCCGCAGCCAGTCGGCATTGTTGGCGATGATGGCCTTACCGTCGGAAAAGTCCAGGAAGCGGCTCATCTGGGCGCGGATGTGCTCCACGTTGTCGTCGATGGTTTCGACGGTCATCATCTTGCGCATGTCGGTCTTGCCGGAGGGGTCGCCAATCATGGCGGTGCCGCCGCCCATCAGGGCGATGGGCCGGTGCCCGGCGCGCTGCATGTGGGCCATGGCCATGATCGGGATGTAGTGGCCGATGTGCAGGGAATCGGCAGTGGGGTCGAAGCCCACGTAGAAGGTGGTGGGCTCCTTCAGCTGCTCGTAGAGCTCCTCGGGAAAGGTCATCTGGGCCAGAAAGCCGCGCTCCTTCAGGATGTCAAGCACATGTTCCATGGGAAATTCTCCTCTCTTTCATACGGATGGTCAGGGGTGAATGGCCCGCTCAATCAGCTCCCGCAGCACGGCCATGCCTTCGTGAATCTGCGGGATGGTGCTGTTGGAGAAATTCAGCCGCAGGGTATTATCGTGGCCGTCGTCGCAGTAGAAGTGGGTGCCGGGCACATAGGCCACATGCCGCGCCACCGCCTGCTCCAGCAGCTCCTTTGCGTCAATGCCCGAGGGCAGCTCGACCCATACGAACAGCCCGCCCTCGGGCCTGGTATATCGGGTGCCCTCTGGGAAGGCGCGAAGCTCCTCCAGCATGGCGCCAAGCTGTTCACGATAGCTGTTGCAAATGGATGCGATATGCGCGGGCAGCAGGTTCTGCCGGAGAAACTGGTCTACAATGGCCTGGTTCAGGTTGGCGGTATGCACATCGGCGGACTGCTTGCCGATGGTGCATTTGCGCAGAATCCGTGCATCGCCCGCCATGAAGCCCACCCGCAGGCCGGGGGAGATGATCTTGCTGAAGGAGCCCAGGAACACCACCCAGCCCTCCTTGTCGAAGGACTTGATGGAGGGGCAGGGGGTACCGGCGTAGCGCAGGTCGCGGTAGGGATCGTCCTCCGCCACCACCATGCCGTACTTGGCGGCCAGGGCAGCAATGGGCGCCCGGCGATCCGCCGCCAGGGTCTTGCCGGT
>CAMDVP010000284.1 GCA_945877525.1 uncultured Clostridia bacterium
CTGCTTGCCACACCATCCACGGCTGCGCCTGAACGAGCCACCCGGCGACGGCTCCGAGCAGGAACACGCTTGCCAGCAGATGCGTGATGATGGACGAAAGGCCAATCACAACGGCACTTAGCAGTTGGAGGGCAAGCAAAGCAAGAAGGACGGGGATTGCTGCAAGCCGGAGAGGTAGCTTGATGAGTTTCAGAATCATACTGAGCTTCCTTTCATGCAAAAACCAACTCTGCAAGAAGAATTTCTTCGACCTGGTGGTGGATGGCGTTCATGCGCTGCACCCATTCCATCTGATTCTCTGCTTTCAGTTCTTCCGTTACGCCCTCCTGTGCCTGCATCTGGCAGGTCAGATGCTCCAGCCGCTCCTGACAAGTTCTGTCGATTTCCTGCAGGTGTTCCATAAGCGTGCCGGAGAGCAGAAGCCGCGTGTGCAGCCCTGGGCGATGTTCTTCGAGGTAGCGCAGGCGCATCTGCCCATATTTGCCTACAGGGCGCTGTTCTGCTTCGGTCAGGCCAAGGTCGGGCAGAAAGTAATCTCCATGGCGGTTGTAGTTCAGTTTCATAGTGGGAAACCTCACTTTCCGCTGCATTGAAAAAGCAGCTATGGTATTGAAGGTTTCCCTTCAAGCCATAACTGCTTGGTTCTCAACGGTTCTCAGCCGTTTGTGGCGGGAAGGTGTAACCTTCCCTTACATAGTAACTCCCGCAGAGGTGAAATCCTCTTGCTGCGAATAAGGATATGATTTAGAAATAGAATCGTATTAGGATCGCATTGCATCAGTCCCCATCCCTCAGCAAATCGCAATCCACCGCCACCACATCGTCCATGGGCACGCATTCACCCCCCTGAAATGCCAGCTGCCGGGTGCAGACATCCACCCGCCGAAGCGTGCCGCATACCTCCACGCAGCGTCCGCCGGGCTTGGCGTGGTCTGGCAGAAAGCGGATCAGCCGTATCCGGGGATGCTCCCCCGCTCGGGCTGCCAGCAGGCGGAAGGCCGCATCCAGCGCCGCCTGCGCTCCCTCGTCCAGGACGGGGCGGGGTTCGGTTCGCCGGGCAGCCTCGTCAATGGCCTCTTCATACCCTGAAAGCGCCGCGAAGGGCATGAACTGCGCCGCCCGCTTCTCCCTTGACATGGGCGAATGCCGCCGGGAGACGGGCCGGGCCGCATGGAGGATATCCTCATAGTCCGTCACGCCCTGTGCCCTCCAATCTGCCGGTTGCGCTCCCGGCCCGTTGCGCCCTCCATCAGGCTGGTGCCCATCAGAATGGCGTTCTTGCCGAATTTCTTCCGAATGTCCAGCACTGCCAGCTGCCGCTGCTTTTCCCTGGCGATAGCCTCGTCCTCCGCCGCCCGCTGCCTGTCCAGCGCTTCATAGTCGGTGAACATGTCCAGCTGCTCGGTACATTCACGCGGGCCCGCAGCCGCGTCCTCCGTCGCCAGATCCGCCACCGCAATGTTCAGGCGGCGAATTTTCCTGCGGGGATCCACCGTCCTGTCGAATATAGCCAGCGCCGCCTCCGTCACCAGCCGGGCGGAGGCCGTCTGCCGGGGCAGCCGCTGCGAGCCGTGAGCAGGCCCGGATACGCCCTCCTCCCCCGCGTCATAGCCCGCCATCACCGCCACCTGTCCGCCAGTCATGCCCTTGTCCACCAGGCTCAGGGCCAGAGCGTCTGCCATTTCCCGCAGCACCAGGCGTGCCTTGTCCGCCTCGTAGGCGCAGGGCAGCACCTGCCCCGAGGTCAGGCTTTCCGCCTCGGGGCGGTAGGACTTGATATCCGCCATGGTGCAGCTTTCCTGCCCCCAGGCATGGTCGATGAGCAGCTCGGCATTCACGCCGAACAGGCGGTAAAGCAGCTCTTCATCCCGCAGGGACTGCCGGGCAATATCCCCCATGGTGAACAAGCCGCGCCCTTCCAGGCGCGCGGCAATGCCCCGCCCGACCCGCCAGAAATCCGTCAGCGGGCGGTGGCTCCACAGGGTACGGCGATAGGTTTCCTCGTCCAGTTCAGCAATGCGGACGCCGTTTTCATCCGCGGGAAGATGCTTGGCCCGGATATCCATGGCAATCTTGCACAGGTACAGGTTCGGCCCGATGCCCGCCGTGGCGGTCACGCCGGTGTAGCGCAGCACGTCCAGTATCATGTTCATGGCCATCTGCCGGGGCGAAAGGCCGGAGGTCGCCAGATAATCCGTCGCGTCGATAAACACCTCGTCAATGGAGTACACATGGATATCCTCCGGCGCGACATATTTCAGATATACTTGATAAATGCGCGTGCTGTATTCGATGTAGAAGGCCATGCGGGGCGGAGCTACTATATACGACAGGGCCAGAGCAGAATTTTCCCTCAGGCGCGACGCCAGGTGCGTCGTGCCCTGAAAGCGGCGGCCCGGCGCCTGCAGGCGGCGCTGGACGTTGATTTTTTCTACCTGCTCCATCACTTCAAACAGCCGCGGCCTGCCCGCAATGCCCAGCGCCTTGAGCGCCGGGGACACCGCCAGGCAGATGGTCTTGTCAGTGCGGCTTTCATCGGCCACCACCAGATGCGCGTCCAGGGGATCAAGCCCACGCTCCACGCATTCCACCGACGCATAGAAGGATTTCAGGTCAATGGCGATATAGGTGCGCCCGTTCATGCCCCAGCCTCCCTTCTGCCATGATTTGCAAACACATGTTCGCTTTCTGTGTATTATATCACGGAAACCGCCGGTTTTCAAGCCTTCCGGCAGGAATCGTGACACTCGCCCCTGTTTGGGCGGCCAGCAGGCTTGACAAAGCGCTCCCCGCGGGGTATCATATCCCATGTGCGAGGTGACCAGACGATCGCGTGCCCGCAAAGGGCATGAGGAAAGTCCGAGCATCGCAGGGCAGGGTGCCGGCTAACGGCCGGTGGAGGCGACTCCAAGGAGAGTGCAACAGAGAGATACCGCCCGGGCCTCCCGGGTAAGGATGGAAAGGCGAGGTAAGAGCTCACCCACGGCTTGGCGACTTGTCCGTGCTGTAAACCCCACCTGATGCAAGATGCAATGAAGGCATACGCGGCTGCCCGTCGCGCCTTCGCAATCGCTTGAGCCCGCGCGGCAACGCCGGGCCTGGATAGATGATCGTCCACGACAGAACTCGGCTTACGGTCACGCTCGCACATTTTTTCCATTCGGCAAACAAAGGAGGTTCCCGTGATGAAACGTGCCGCAGCGCTTTTCTGCTGCCTGCTTTTTCTTTTTGGCTCCGCCCAGGCCGATGGTGAATTCAGCTTCACCGTGCGCAACGGCAGCCGCGAGGACAAACGCATCTGCATCACCGTGGATGACTGCTATCATATCGAAAATGTACAGGGCGTACTGGACGTCTGCAAAGAAAACGGCGTTCCGGTCACCTTCTTTGTGATCGGCAAAGTGCTGCGCAGGGAGGATCGTGAAACATGGCAGGCCGTGCTGGACGCCGGATGCGAAATAGGCAACCACACCTGGGGCCATCTCATGCTCCCCGGCAGGCCGCACAGCACCATTGTCAAGCAGCTGACCAATACGCAGGTTCGCCTGGACGAGGTGCTGGGCTATCATTATCCCATGCAGGTCATGCGTCCGCCCTATGGCAGCCTGGCCGTCACCCCCGGCCGCCTGAGCGACAACGACGTGGTGGATGCCGTCCGT
>CAMDVP010000285.1 GCA_945877525.1 uncultured Clostridia bacterium
CCTGCTGACCCTGAACCCCGACGGTACCCTGGGCGACTATGACGCCTTCTGCCATTCTACTGGGGCCAGCGCGTGGATCCAGCTGCGCAAGGGTGCGGATCAGGCGCTGTATGATCGCGTCTATCAACTGCTGTGCAGCCTGCGGGATGAAGGACGCTACGGCTTGGGGTATGTGTTCACCCGCGAGGAAACGAAGGCGCGTTTCCACCTGGACGGGCCCTTCGACTTTGTGATTGAGGGAAAGGAGCCCATCACCTTTGCCTATAATCTGGCTGCGCCCCTGATGGCCGAGACGGCCCCCGGGGACTACAAGACCTCGCCCGGCACCCACGGCGGCATGCCCTGGCGGGATCACCGCACCACCTTCTTCGGCTGCGGCCCGGCCTTCCGCCCCGGCGCGGTGCTGGACTCCGCCTGCCTGGTGGACGAAGCCCCGACCATGGCGAAGATCCTTGGCCTGACCATGGAGGACGTGGACGGCCGCTGCCTGAGCGAGCTTTTGAGGTAATGCTTTTCCGGCCTGAGCCGGTTGATGATCGAAGCAAAGGAGACATGCGCTGTGCGAGTGACACTGGACCATGTGACAAAGCGATTTGGCGACTTTACGGCGGTGAACGACTTCTCTGCTGTGCTGGAGGACGGCCAGCTGGCCTGCCTGCTGGGACCCTCGGGCTGTGGCAAAAGCACCCTGCTGAACATGCTTTCGGGCATCCTGCCGGTGACGGAGGGCAAGGTGCTGTTCGACCAGGATGACGTGACCAGCCTTCCGCCGGAAAAGCGCGGCGTGGGCCTGGTGTTTCAGAACTATGCGCTCTATCCCCACATGACGGTGCTGGACAACATCTGCTTCCCGCTGGAAACCCAGCATGTGGACAAGAAGGAACGCGTGGAGCGGGCCAATGAGATTGCCAAGCTGGTGCATGTGGATATGCTGATGAAGCGCCGCCCCGCGGAGCTTTCCGGCGGACAGCAGCAGCGCGTGGCCATCGCCCGGGCACTGGTGAAGAATCCACGTTTGCTCCTGCTGGACGAGCCCCTGTCCAACCTGGACGCGCGCCTGCGCCTGGAAATGCGCGAGGAAATCCGCCGCATACAGCAGCGTACCGGCGTGACCACAGTATTCGTGACCCACGACCAGGAGGAGGCCATGTCCATCTCCGATAAGATCGTGCTGATGAAATCCGGCGTGCTCCAGCAGAATGACGTTCCCCAGACCCTGTACCATCAGCCGGTGAACCAGTTCGTGGCCGATTTCCTGGGCAACCCGCCCATCAACAACCTGCCCGGCGTGATTCGCGGCGGCGCGTTCCTGGCGGATGGGGCGGATACGCCGGTGGTTCTTCCTATGCTGGAGGGCGTGGCGGAGGGCCGCGAGGTCAATCTGTCGGTGCGTTCGGAGTCCTTCATGCTGGATGACCATGGGCCCATTGCCTGCACGGTGGAAAGCGTCTACCAGATGGGTAAGGAGGAAATGGCATACCTGACACTGGGTGCGTGCGCGTTCCGCGCCTACATCGATGCGGATGAGGGCCTGCAGAAGGGCCAGCACATCCGCCTGGGGCTGAAGAAGCGTGGCGTGTTCCTCTTTGACAGGGAAACGGGGGAGAGAATACGATGAAGAGCGCGCTTTCGCCCATGGACCGCGAACTGCGCAGAAAACGGATTTTCAGCGCCGTGGAGCCATGGCTGTATCTGCTGCCGTTTTTCCTGGGGCTGACGGTGTTCACGCTCTACCCGGTGGTTAACGTGGTGTTTATGTCCTTCAAGGAGGGATACAGCCACCTGACCCGCGGGTTTGACGCCTGGGGACTGGGCAACTATCAGGCCGTGCTCAGCGACCCGAAGTTTACCCAGGCCATCGGCAACACCCTGCAGTATGTGCTGCTGGTGGTGCCCATTTCCACCTGCATTGCGGTGGTGGTGGCCTATCTGCTCAACCAGAAGCTCCGCTTTTCTGCGCTGTTCCAAACGGCGTACTTCCTGCCCATGGTGACCTCGGTGACCGCTGTTGGCCTGGCCTGGCGGCTGATGTACAACCGGAATTTCGGCATTCTGAACTACCTGCTTTCCTTTGTTGGCGTGGCGAAAATCCCGTGGCTGGAATCCGCCGCGTGGAGCATGCCCGCGCTGGTGGTTTTCGGCATCTGGAACATCCTGCCGACAACCATCATCCTGCTTCTGGCGGGACTGCAGAACATCGACCCCCAGTATTATACGGCCGCGAAGGTGGACGGCTCCTCGGGACTGAGGATTTTCTTCCGCATTACGGTGCCGTTGCTGGCCCCCACCATTTTCCTGGTGTGCATCATGAATACCATTTCCTGCTTTAAGGTGTTCAGCGAGCTGTACCCCCTGTTCAAGGGTAACCCCGGCCCGTTCTACAACCTGTACACGGTGGTGTATTACATCCGCTATGCCATGATGGAAAGCCGCAACTACGGCGTGGCGGCGGCCTCGGCCATTGTGCTGTTCCTGTTCATCTTTGTGTTTACCATGGTGCAGCTGTTCATCCAGAAGCGCGTGAAGAGGGGGTGAGGTCATGACGACGAAAGCAGTCGAACGCATCAGCCTGGTCAAGCGGGTGGTGTCACGCTTCTTCATGTACGTGTTCCTCACCCTGGGCGCCGTGATCATGCTGTTTCCCTTCTACTGGATGTTTACCGCCGCCTTCAAGACCACCCAGGAAATCAACAAGTTTCCGCCCCTGCTGCTCCCGGGCTCCTTCAACTTCAATAACTTTGTGAAGGCCTTCCAGATGGCCCCCTTCGCCACCTATTTCCTGAACTCCGTGGTGGTCATGGTGTCCTCGGTGACGGTAACCACCTTCACTACAATTCTGGCAGCCTTCGCCTTCTCCCGCCTGCGCTTTCCTGGGCGGAAGGTTATCTTCTCCCTCCTGCTGTCCATGATGATGATTCCCTTTGAAATGCTTATCATCACCAACTATTCCACCGTGGTGGATCTGGGCATTTACAACTCCCTCTGGGCGCTGATCCTGCCCTTCACCAGCTCGATTTTCTACACCTACATCCTCAAAAACTTTTTCGATTCGGTGCCGGAGAGTTTGTATTGGTCGGCCCGGGTGGACGGTTCCAGTAACTGGCACTACCTCTGGCGGGTGATGGTGCCCATGGCCCGGCCCTCGCTGGTGACCATCATTCTGCTGAACTGTCTGGCCAGCTGGAACAGCTTCATGTGGCCCATGTATGTGATCACCACCGACCAGTACCGCACCCTGCCCTGGGGCCTGCAGGTGTTTACCACCGAGGCCGGCTCCAACCCGGAGCTGCAGATGGCCGCGTCCACCGTGGTGGTGCTGCCGGTGATTATCCTGTTCCTGTTTGCCCGCAAGTATATCGTTCGCGGCGTGGCGAGGGGTGGTATCAAGGGATAATCCTTCTATTGATACTGTGCTGCATTAAAAGCATGGAATCAAAGGAATGGCCCCGAAGGTTTCCATAGGGCGACGGCTCGCCAGTGGCGACAATGAGAAAGCCGAACGAGTCAGCCGAAACGAGCGGCCCTGGGCTGCGATGATTGAGGCTGCGGACGCTGCCTGCAGGCGCGAAACTTCTGGCCTTTGGCAAAGTAATTGTTTTATACTATTCTTATTCTAAACGATTATAAGGATGCGGAGCGAAGGAGTGCAGAGGGCGACG
>CAMDVP010000286.1 GCA_945877525.1 uncultured Clostridia bacterium
GAGTCGAGAGGGCCGAAGGCCCTTCGCAGGGTCCAGGGGCAGCGCCCCTGGCGGGAGTCCAGAGGGCAGCGCCCTCTGGTCCCGCAGACTGTGAACAGATGAAAGGAGAATGAACCATGGAAAAGAAGATTGCGAAGGATTTGCTGTCGATCAAAGCGGTGTTTCTGCGGCCGGACGAGCCGTTCACCTGGGCGAGCGGAATCAAGAGCCCGATTTACTGCGACAATCGCCTGACGCTGACAGCGCCGGAGGTTCGCACCCATGTGGAGGAGGGGCTCAAGGCGGTGATTGAACAGTATTATCCCGACGCAGAGGTGCTGATGGGCACATCCACGGCGGGCATTGCCCACGCGGCCATCACCGCGCACCTGATGGGGCTGCCCATGGGGTATGTCCGCTCCGGGCACAAGGATCACGGCCGGGGCAACCAGATCGAGGGCCGGCTGGAAAAGGGCCAGAAGGTTGTCGTGGTGGAAGACCTGATCTCCACCGGCGGCTCGGTGCTGGAAGTGGTGGATGTGCTGCGGGAGGCCGGCGCCGAGGTGCTGGGTATTGCCTCCATCTTCACCTACGGCATGCAGAAGGGCATTGACCGCCTGGCTGCCGCGAATGTGGTGAACCACAGCCTGTCCAACTTCGACGCGCTGTGCGAGGCCGCCGCGGAGGAGGGCTACATCAAGGCTGAAGACATTGAACGGCTGAAGAAGTTCCGCGCCAATCCCTCCGATGAGAGCTGGATGCAGAAATAAGGCAGAAGGAGGCGTACCCCTTTGCGGCACCTGATTGATATTACCGACTTTTCCGTGGAGGAAATCACCGGTGTGCTGGATCTGGCGGACAAAATGATTGCCAATCCCGCCGCTTACCGCGATACCATGCACGGGCGCATCCTGGCAACGTTGTTCTTCGAGCCCTCCACCCGCACCCGGTTGTCCTTTGAATCGGCCATGCTCAGCCTGGGCGGCAGCGTGCTGGGCTTCGCCTCGGCGGACTCATCCTCCGCGGCCAAGGGCGAAAGCCTGACGGATACCATCCGCACCGTGGGCTGCTATGCCGACATTATCGCCATGCGCCATCCCAAGGAGGGCGCGCCCATGGCGGGCAGCTTCAAATCCAGCGTTCCCATCATCAACGCGGGCGACGGCGGTCACAACCATCCCACCCAAACCCTCACCGACCTGATGACCATTCGCCGTGAGAAGGGCCGGCTGGATCGCATGACCGTGGGCCTGTGCGGCGACCTGAAGTTCGGCCGCACGGTGCACAGCCTCATCGGCGCCATGAGCCGCTATGAAGGCGTTGAGTTTGTGCTGATTTCCCCGCCGGAACTGCGGGTTCCTGGGTATATCACCCAGGGCCTGCGGGATCGCGGCATCCCCTTCTGCGAGGTGGAAACCATGGAGGAGGCCATGCCCCGGCTGGATGTGCTGTACATGACAAGGGTGCAGCGGGAGCGCTTCTTCAATGAGGCTGATTATGTCCGTCTGAAGGATACCTATATCCTCGACCCCGAAAAGCTGCGGGACGCCAAGGCCGACCTGTCCATCATGCACCCCCTGCCCAGGGTGAACGAAATCTCCGTCCGTGTGGACGACGATCCCCGGGCGGTGTACTTCAAGCAGGTGCGCAACGGACGCTTTGTGCGCATGGCGCTGATCACGACCCTTCTGGAGGCATGCGATGAACATTGATTCCATTAAGCGCGGCATTGTGCTGGATCACATCCGCGCGGGCCGGAGCATGGAAATTTACAAATACCTGCACCTGGACGAGCTGGAATGCTCCGTGGCCATTATCAAGAACGTGAAGTCCAACGCCA
Source organism: uncultured Clostridia bacterium (assembly GCA_945877525.1). GTDB lineage: Bacteria > Bacillota > Clostridia > Christensenellales > Aristaeellaceae > UBA11524. The sequence continues at coordinate 1,820 of CAMDVP010000286.1, forward strand.
TGGGCCGCAAGGACATCATCAAGATTGACGAGGACATCACCATCGACCTGGACGTGCTGGGCTACATTGACCCCGGCATTACGGTGAACATCATCGAGGACGGCCGCATTGTTGAAAAGAAGCACCTGGAGCTGCCCCAGCGGTTGGTGAACGTGATCCGCTGCAAAAACCCCCGGTGCATTACCTCCGCCGAGCCGGGTCTGGACCAGATCTTCCGCCTGGCCGACCGGGAACGGCAGGTGTACCGCTGCATTTACTGCGACACGGAAAAGAAGAAGGGCTGACCGCGCCGGAGCGCAAGGCCAAACAAAGCGGCCATGGCCTGGGGAACCTCCTCAGGTCATGGCCACTTTTTGCTTGCGCGGGGTTATTATACTGTTCTCGCTTAAAACGATTACTTTGCCAAAAGCGGAGGTTTCGCGCCTGTGGGCGCGTCCGCAGACTCAATCGTCGCGGCCGAGGGCCGCTCGTTTCGGCTGACTCGTTCGGCTTTCTCATTGTTGCCACTGGCGAGGCATCGCCCTTTGGAAACCTTCGGGGTCGTCCCTTTGCTGCCATGCTTTTAATGCACACATTATCAGCGGAACATCTGCTTTTTGTACATAAAGACGAAGGACACCACCGCCGCCAGCACGGCGATACCCAGCACTGCCCAGAAGCCGAAGGACGATGTGGCGAAGGGAATGCCGCCCACGTTCATGCCCCACAGGGAGGCGATGATGGTCGGCACGGACAGCACGGCGGTCAGGCTGGTCAGCACCTTCATGGTGATGTTCAGGTTATTGGAAATAATCGAGGCGAAGGCGTCCATGGTGCCGGACATGATGTCGCGGTAGATGGCGCACATCTCGATGGCCTGCTTGTTTTCGATGATCACGTCCTCCAGCAGGTCGGTATCCTCGGGGAACTGCTTGAGGATGTTGGTCTGCCGCATGAGCTTCTCCAGCACCATCTCGTTGCTCTTGAGGGAGGTGGAGAAGAACACCAGAGATTTCTCCAGCTTCATCATCTGGATCAGCTCCTGGTTGCGGGAGGACTTTTCCAGCTTTTCCTGCACATGCATGGAGGCCTTGTCAATTTGTTTCAGGTAGGCCAGGAAGCGGCTGGCGTTGCGGTTAAGCAGCTGCAGGATGAAGCGCGTGCGCTTGAAGGTCCAGAAGTTGCGGATGCGCTCTTCGGTAAAGTCGTTGATGATGGGAGTGTCGCGGGTACAGACGGTGATGATGATATCGTCCACCAGCACAATGCCCAGAGGGATGGTGGAGTAGACATAGCCGCTGCCCTCGCTCTCCACATAGGGGATGTCCACGATGATGAGGGTCTGCCCCTTGTCGGGGTCATGCTCGATACGGGCAGATTCCTCCTCGTCCAGGGCCGCGGCCAGGTAGGTGGGGTCCAGAGCAAAGCGGGTGTTCAGCCCGTCGATTTCCTCCTTGGTGGGATTTTCCAGGTGCACCCAGCAGCCCTTTTCAAGGGTGGTGCATTCGGTCATGTGGTCGTCTACGGTTTTGAAAATCCTCTTCATGCTGTCATCAGTCCTTTCCGGCAGGATGGGCCGGAAACGGCGCTTGGGGGGATTACGCGCGCGGCAAACAGGCGGGCGCAACGGCGGAGCGCCGGTTCCAGGCCGTGTTACTGTAAGGGTCGCTGTCCATGAAAACGGTACGCTCCTTTCCCTCATGATGAGCGGGGATGAACAATTCCCCGTAACTTTCATCATAGTCATTTGCGGAGGAAAAGTCAACGGGTTTCGCGGAAAAAATTCCTTCGCCCTGTGTGAGGGGCGAT
>CAMDVP010000287.1 GCA_945877525.1 uncultured Clostridia bacterium
ACTATCAGGTGGCCTCCACCCTCTCCGGCATTGCGCAGACCGCCAGCAAGTTTGCCTACGACATGCGCCTGCTGGCCAACTTCAAGGAAATGGAGGAGCCCTTCGAGAAAAGTCAAATCGGTTCCTCCGCCATGCCCTACAAGCGCAACCCCATGCGCTGCGAGCGCATCAACGCCCTGAGCCGCTATGTCATGGTGGACACCCTCAACGAGGCTGTCACTGCCGGCACCCAGCTGTTCGAGCGTACCCTGGACGACAGTGCCAACAAGCGCATTGCCGTGGCCGAGGCGTTCCTGGGCGTCGACGCAATCCTGAACATCATGATGAACGTGTGCGACGGGCTGGTGGTGTATCCCAAGGTGGTGCGCGCCCGGGTGATGAACGAACTGCCCTTCATGGCCACGGAGAACATCATGATGGACGCGGTGAAAAAGGGCGGCAACCGCCAGGAGCTGCATGAGAAGCTGCGGGTTCATTCTCAGGCGGCGGCCCGCGTGGTAAAGGAGGAAGGCGGCAAAAACGACCTGATCGACCGCATCTGCGCCGATCCCGCCTTCATGGTGACCCGCGAGGAGGTGGAGGCCATCCTGAAGCCCGAGCAGTTCACGGGACGCAGCGAGCAGCAGGTGGAGGAATTCCTCAGCGGGATTATCCGCCCCCTTCTGGAGGAGAACAGGGCGCTCCTGGGTGAAAAGCAGGAGCTGAGCGTATAAGGAGGTATCATCATGCCCTATATTGAAACAACCGCCAGCGTGGCCATTTCCGGCCGCAAGGAGCAGGCCATCAAGGAGCGCATGGGCCAGGCCATCGAGCTGATTCCCGGCAAGAGCGAAGGCTGGCTGATGCTGTCCTTCCACGACAACGTACCCATGTATTTCAAGGGAACGAACGACGAGCCCTGCGCCATCTGCCAGGTGAAGCTGTTCGGCTCGGCGGAGGAAGAGGATTACGCCCGCCTGACCGAGGCGCTGACGGACATCCTCCGGGAGGAGCTGGAAATTGCCCCGGACAGGATCTACATCACCTACCAGGAAATCGGCACCTGGGGCTGGAACGGCGGAAATTTCTGAGAACAGGGACGGAGGAACTGGTATCCTCCGTTCTTTTTTGCTGAAGCGAGGATAAAAACACCGCGCTGCTCCGTTAGATGAACGTGGCCTGACGGACGGAAAAAAACGGGATGAAAATTTCCAAAAGCCGTTCATATTTGGCCGGAAGTGTAGTATAATAACCTTAACCGCAGCCTGACAGTACGAAAGTGGGGAGATAGCGCGTGACATCACTTTGGGAAACAGTCCAGACCATGGTATGGAACGTGTTTCATCGCCCGGGGCTTTCGGACATATTCGATATTCTGCTGGTAGCCATCGTCATCTACGAGCTGATCCTGCTCACCCGGCAAACCCGCGGCAGCGCTGTGCTCAAGGGCCTGGTGCTTCTGCTGCTGATTGTAGGGGTCAGCGATCTGCTGGGCCTGACCGCGCTGAACTGGATGCTCATGACCATCGTGAATAACGGCGTGGTGGTGCTGGTGATTCTGTTTCAGCCGGAGCTTCGCAAGGCACTGGAACAGATGGGCCGCAGCATGATGATGATGCGCGACAAGAAGCGCAGCGATGACAGCGACGAAAACAGCCGCATTATTACGGAGATTATTGCCTGCCTGACCAACCTGAGCCGCCGCCGTGTGGGCGCGCTGATCGTCTTTGAACGGAAAACCGGCCTGCAGGACGTGATTGAAACAGGCATCAGTATTGATTCGCAGATTTCCTCCGCGCTGCTGGAGAACATCTTTGAACCCAACACGCCCTTGCATGACGGAGCCGTGGTGATTCGCGGCAGCCGTGTGATGGCGGCGGCCTGCATCCTGACCCTGACGGAGGGCCAGGGCATCAGCCATGAGCTGGGCACCCGGCACCGCGCGGCCATCGGCGTAAGCGAGACCACCGATGCGGTGGTGCTGATTGTATCGGAGGAAACGGGCATTATCTCCATGGCCAAGGGCGGGCGGCTGACCCGCCACCTTGACCCCAAGTCCCTGAGGGAGATTCTGGAGGGCATGTACGATCAGCCGCGGCCCGGGCTGATGGCGCTGCTGACCCGCAAAAAGACAAAGGAGGGCGCAGCATGACAAATCCATCGCCGCAGCAGCCGCCAAAGGATAGCCGTGGCCGGGAGCTGCTCCGCTCCGTCTGGCGGGTGCTTACGCATAACTGGGGCGCAAAAATCCTATCGCTGGTCATCGCCGTGGTGCTGTGGGCCGGGCTGATTACCCAGGATCCCACCCTGACCCGCGAAAAGATCTTTACCGATGTGACCATCTCCGTGTCCGGCACGGACAGCATCAAGCGCAACGGCTTTATTGTTGTCAGCGATCTGGACGAGGCGTTGGGCGGCGCTACCCTTCGGGCGGAGGTGCCGCAGATGCAGTATCAGAACGCCCAGGCCGGCAACTACAACCTGCGCATAGATTTGAGCCGCATTACCCAGGCGGGGGTACAGGACGTCAAGGTACAGTCCACCAACAGCAGCACCTACGGCTCCGTAGCGGAGATTACCCCCGCCGTGGTGCAAATTGAGGTGGAGGAATACGTTACCCGCTACCGTATTCCCGTCAATGTGAACACCGTGGGCGACGCGCCGGAGAACTACTATGCAGGCACGCCGTCCCTGGATCCGCCCATGGTGGCGGTGAGCGGCCCCAAGTCCCTGGTGGAGCAGATTGTCCGGGCGGAGGCCGTGCTGGATCTTGGCAGCCTGACTGCACGGGAGGGCACCGTGCGCAACGCCGTGGGCTTTCACCTGCTGGACGAGCAGGGCAATCCCGTGGTGAGCGATCTGCTCTCCGTGACCAGCGAGGGCGTGCTGATGGACAGCGTGATTGTGGAGCAGTACCTGTATCCCGAAAAGACGCTGCATATGTCCGAGGTAGGGCTGGTAACCGGCACGGTGGCCGAGGGCTATGAAATCAAGTCTGTGACCATCACCCCTGAAACGGTGGTGGCGGCGGGCAAGTCCATGAACATCGACCTGCTGGATACCCTCTACCCCAGCGCCAGTGTGGATGTGACGGGGCGTAGCGCCTCCTTCCAGGAGCAGATCAAGGTGCGCAGGCCCACGGAACTGATTTACCTGAGTGCCGACAGCGTGACCGTGGAGGTGGAAATCGGGCCCATTATCCAGAAGAAGGGCTTTACCGACAGGCAGATTGCCGTGGTCAACCTGGACAGCGGGCTGAAGGCCACGCTGGAAACCAAAACCGCCAGCGTGATTCTCAATGGTCCGCAGCTGTGGATCAACAAGCTGCGCAGCCGCGACATCACCCTGACCTGCGATGCCGCCGGCCTGACCGAGGGCGTGTATGATCTGCCGGTGCTGTGCCAGGTGGAGGGAGACGACGGACAGACCTATACGGTGGAGGTTACTCCCATGTCGGTGCAGGTGACCATCAGCGAAAAGTAAACCATATCAGCAGGAAGCGATGCGGGCTGCGCCGCCGCGCTTCCCGCTTTTTCGCTTGAAAGGAGGAAGGGCATGGGCAGCTTTGCCAATTCCATGTTCAGCGTGCTGCTGGGATGGGTGCGCGGGGCGGTCAACTGGCTGTG
>CAMDVP010000288.1 GCA_945877525.1 uncultured Clostridia bacterium
CACCAGCCAGTTCATCGGCAAGGCCGCTCCCTTCACCCTGGGCGACGGCATTGACGGCGTAACCAGCGCGACCATCACCAGCACCGCTGCCGTGGAAGCCATCAACAAGGCTTGCGAGCAGAAGTGATCCTTTATGAATACCGGCCCTGGGGCTTGCGCCCCGGGGCATTTTTCTGCTGAAAGAGGCCGAATCAGGAAGGGTTGTAAAAAAGTTTGGGATGTTACGCCAAAATTCTTGACACTGTAATATTTCTGTAATAGAATGAATGTACCTGAACAGGTGCGGCCTGACGCCGCGAATGAGACTCTGAGGTGAACCGCTGATGAAGCAGATGTGGAAGAAGCTGACAACGGTGCTGCTGGCCCTGGCGCTGGCGCTGTCTGTCTGGCCCGGCGGACTGCCGGGCAGCCGTGCGCTGGCCGTGGGCGCCTATGGCAAAACGACCGCCAACGGCGTGCGTGTGCGCAAGCAGCCCAACACCAGCGCGGACTATTGGTTCAAGCTGGACATGGGCTATGTCTGCGAGGTTACGGATGTAACCGTGAAAAGCGGCGTGACCTGGTACAAGGTCAACGTGGAGCACCCCGATCCCGGCAGTGAGCGGCATTACGTGGGCTATATCCACGGGGATTTCTTTATTCCGCTGACCGAGGAGGAGGCCGCCGCCTGGGAGGCCAATCCTGTGCAGCCCGGCAGCAGCGCTACCCCCGCGCCCACAGCTACCGCCGCGCCGACCGCGACCACTGACGCGGGTGGCGCAGCCACCCCTGCGGCAACCGCAGCGCCCACTCCCGCGCCTACCGCGAATCCCGGCAGTGGCAACACCGCCGCCAATCCCGGCGCAACGGGCCAGATTTCCCGCGGCGGGGTGAATTTCCGCGAAACTGAGGGCGGCAATGTGATCCGCAAGCTGGACCGCGGCACAGTGGTGGAGCTGCTGACCATTCCCGCGGTAATCGACGAAAACCACTGGTATCAGGTTCGCTATGACGGCAAAGTGGGCTACATTCAGGCTCCCTTTATCACCGTGGTTTCCACCGGCGACCCCAGCAGCGCGACGGTGCCGCCGGGAACCAGTGTGTCCACCCATGGCTATGTGAAGCTGATTCTCAGCTCGGCCAACCTGCGTCTGACCCCCGGCGGCAAGGTGGATGCGCAGTGGGAAAAAACCGGCGAGGTGCTGGCGGTTACCGGTACACCTCAGGAATTGAACGGTGTGATATGGTATCCTGTGACCTACAACGGAAAAGCCTACTACGTTCATGAGGAATGCGTGCAGCTGCAGGCCACCCCCGGCGTGCAGCCCACCGCCGCGCCCACGGCTACCGCAACCCCTGCGGGAACCATTCGCGGCTATGTGCGCACCACGGCCGCGGGCGTCAATCTGCGTTTGAAGCCTGCGGGTGAAATGATTGTGCAGATCAAGCGCGGGCTGGTGCTTCCCGTGCTTGCCGATGTGCAGACCAAGGAGGGCTACGCCTGGTACTATGTGCAGACCGAGGACGGCCTGCGGGGCTATCTGCGGGGCGACTGCGTGAAGGTATGCAACGCTGACGGCAGCGATATTGCCGAAGGCGGAGCGACCCCCGCGCCCCAGCCCACCTCCACCCCCGACACGACGGTCTACGGCTATGTCAAAACCGTGGCAGACAAGGTAAACCTGCGCACCAAGCCCACCGGCGCTTCTCAGGAGCAGATTGCGCTGAACGTGGTGTTGCCGGTAAGCGGCCCCACGGTGAAGAGCGGAAAATATGACTGGTACCCTGTGCGAGCCGCATCCGGCAAGACGGGCTACCTGCGGGGCGACTGCGTGAAGCCCTGCAGCGCCGACGGTACCCTGATTGGCGAAACGCCCACACCCACGGCATCCCCGAACCCTGACGCCACGCCTGCCGCCACGCCGCAGGCTACCCCCACGGCGACGCCCGGCGTATCGGCCTACGGGTATATCCAGGTAACCAAGACCAGCGTGGCCCTGCGCCGCACCCCCGGCGGCGCCAAGGTGGGCACCCTGGCCAAATCCAGCGTATGGCCCATGAGCGGCAATACGGCCACAGCCCAGGGCTATACCTGGTATCCCATCATGGTGAACGGGGTGGCGGGCTATGTCCGCGGCGACTGCTGCTTCAAGCTCTCCAAGACGCAGGAGGAAAGCTATCTGGCGGGCAATGGCGTGCCCAAGGAAGAAACTCCTGCCAATGTGAACTATGTGATGACCACCCTGGACAAGGTGAATCTGCGCGCCGCGGCCACCAAGGATTCCGAGGCGAAGTTTAACGTGGCCCAGGGTACGGTGATGGCCTACAAGACCAGTTCTACCGTGGGCGGCAGCCTGTGGTACAAGGTAATCTACGAAAACAGCGAGGTATGGGTGCTGGGCAGCTGTGTGAAGGTCATGACCGCCGCCGAGTATGAGGCGTGGCTGGCGACCAAGCCTGCCGCTACTCCCCAGCCCGAGGTGATCCTGGGCTATGTCAAAACCACCTCCGACGGCGTGAACCTGCGCGCGACGGCAGGCGGGTCAAACATCATCGGCCGCGTGGACAAGGGCGTGGTGATGACCTATGGCAACGTTGTCAGCAAGGGCAGCTACAGCTGGTACTATGTCAACTCGCCCAAGGGCTACGGCTATCTGAGAGGCGACTTCCTGGAGGAATGCGAGAAGGACGGCAGCGCCCTGCCGCAGCCCAGCCCCACCACGACCCCCGGAGGTTCCGGTCAGGAAGCTACCTATACCACCCTGAAGAAGGGCTCCACGGGCACCGCGGTGAAAAATCTGGTAACCGAGCTGAAGAATCAGGGCTACTACACGGGTGAAATCACCAGCAGCTACACCTCCGCCGTGGAGAATGCGGTACGCGCCTTCCAGAAGGCCAACGGACTGGAGGTGGACGGCATCGCGGGCTCCAAGACCCAGCACAAGCTGTTCGGCACAGTGGAGCCCGGGCAGGGCGGCACGGGCGACCTGACCATGACCATCTACCCTGCCGAGAAGATCGACTGGTATACCGGCGGCATCCAGACCCTGTGGGCCAAGGGCGCCAACTACAAGGTGTACGACGTCAAGACGGGCATTGTGTGGTGGGCGCACCGCTGGTCGGGCGGCAACCATGTGGACGCGGAGCCGCTGACCGCGGCGGATACGGCCCGGCTGTGCAAGATCTACGGCGTAAACTCCGCCGATGAGATTGCTTCCAAGAACCTGTGGCAGCGCCGGCCCTGCCTGGTAACCATCGGCAGCAGAACCTTCGCCTGCTCGCTCTACGGCGTGCCTCATAACTATCCCGACGGCGACACCATTCCCAACAACAACTTCAAGGGGCAGCTGTGCATCCACTTCACCAACAGCAAGACCCATGACAGCAACAAGGTCGATTCCGGCCATCAGGAAGCCATCGAGTACGCCTACAAAAACGCCCCCAACGGGCAGAAATAACCCCTCAAAAAAAGTCCCGGCCAGGTGGTCGGGACTTTTTCATGGGGGCACGAGCCAGAAGGCGCTGCCCTCTGGACTCCTGCCAAAGGGGCGCTGCCCCTTTGGATTCCCCGCGAAGGGCCTTCGGCCCTCTCGACACCC
>CAMDVP010000289.1 GCA_945877525.1 uncultured Clostridia bacterium
ACACCCCATTCGTTAGTAGTATACCATACTGTCTAACAAATGGGGTGCTGTTCAGCGGAGACTCTCCGCGGTGACCGGCCCGGTTTTTGCATGCTTATGCCTTGGAGGATTGCGCCTCCCGCAGCGCGTTCACATGCCCGCACAGCTTTTTCAGCACCTTCACGCCCTCACGGAGCATGTCGCGCTCGGCCAGGGAGGCGTCGCGCAGGAGCAGCGCGGTGGGCCCCTTCGCGGACAGCGACAGCCGCCCATCGGTTTGCGACAGGGCCTGCAGGAAAATGCCCAGGTCGGGGGCGCAGCGGCTGTCCAGACGCATGGTCAGCGTGCCCGTTCGGTACAGCACCTGGCTGATGCCCAGGCGGTTGGCCAGGGTGCGGAGCTGGGCAATGTCCAGCAGCGCGTCCACCACGGCGGGGATGTCGCCAAAGCGATCCACCAATTCGTCGGTGATGTCCTCGCGGTCCGCGTCGCTGGACAGGGCGGCAATGCGCTTGTACATTTCCATGCGCTGCTTTTCGTCCCGCACATAGTCGCCGGGAAGATAGGCGTCCACCTTCAGGTCCACGCGGGTCTCCAGGTCGCTGGGGGCGATGGGGCCACCCTTGGCCTCCAGCAGGGTTTCCTCCATCAGTTTGCAGTACATGTCATAGCCCACCGTGGCCAGATGCCCGTGCTGCTCGGGGCCAAGAATGTTGCCGGCGCCGCGGATTTCCAGGTCGCGCATGGCAATACGGAAGCCCGCGCCAAACTCGGTGAACTCCCGGATGGCGTTCAGGCGCTGCTCGGCGGTTTCGGAGAGCATCTTGTCGGGGCGAACAGTGAAGTAGGCGTAGGCCTGGCGGTTGCTGCGGCCCACCCGGCCCCGCAGCTGATACAGCTGGCTCAGGCCAAAGCGGTCTGCGTCAAACACGATCAGCGTGTTGGCGGTAGGCACGTCCAGGCCGCTTTCGATGATGGTGGTACACAGCAGCACGTCGTAGCTGCCGGCGTAGAAATCCATCATCACATCCTCCAGGCCGTGCTCCTTCATCTGGCCGTGGGCCACGCCGATGCGGGCCTCGGGCACCAGCGCCCGGAGACGGGCGTAGAATTGCTCGATGGAGTTCACCCGGTTGTACAGGAAGTACACCTGTCCCCCGCGGGAAAGCTCACGCAGGATGGCGTCGCGCACCACCGCGTCGGCATATTCCACCACATGGGTCTGTACAGGCATGCGCTCTTCTGGGGGCGTTTCCAGCACGGACATGTCGCGGATGCCCACCATGGACATGTGAAGCGTGCGGGGGATGGGCGTGGCTGAGAGGGTCAGCACGTCCACCTGGCTCTTCATGTTCTTGATGATTTCCTTGTGGGCCACACCGAAGCGCTGCTCCTCGTCTACAATGAGCAGCCCCAGATCCTTGAACTTCACGTCTTTGGCCAACAGGCGGTGGGTGCCCACCAGAATATCGATGCGCCCCTCCTTCAGCCGGGCGAGAACATCCTTCTGCTCCTTGGGGGTGCGGAAGCGGCTGAGCACGTCCGCTTCCACGGGAAAGCCCTGGAAGCGCTTGAGCACGGTGTTGTAGTGCTGCTGGGCCAGGATGGTGGTGGGGGCCAGGATGGCCACCTGCTTGCCGTCCATCACAGCCTTGAAGGCGGCGCGCAGGCTGACCTCCGTCTTGCCGTAGCCCACGTCGCCGCAGAGCAGGCGATCCATGTTCCTGTCGGACTCCATATCCCGGGTGATTTCCTTCACGGATTGCTCCTGGTCGGGGGTCAGCTCATAAGGAAACTGATCCTCAAACTGCTTCTGCCAGGGGGTGTCCGGGCCGAAGGCATAGCCATGGTGCTGGCTGCGCTTGGCATACAGCGCCACCAGGTCGAAGGCCAGCTTTTTCAGGCCCTCCTTCACCTTGGATTTCTGCTTCTGCCAGTCGCCGCCGCCCAGGCGGTTCAGCTTGGGGGGCTGGTTGGGGTTGCCGATGTAGCGCTGCACCCGCTCCAGCTGCTCGATGGGCACATACAGCTTGTCGCTGCCCTGATACTGGATGAGCAGATAGTCCCGGTAGGTGCCCTCGCTTTGCAGGTGTACCGTGCCCTGGTAGATGCCCACGCCGTGATCCTCATGCACCACATAGTCGCCCACCTTCAGGTCGGTGAAGGCGGCGATGCGTTCGCCGGCGTTTTTGCGGGACTTGGCCTTGCGATAGCCTGCGCCGTAGATGTCCGTGTCGGATACTACGGCCAGCTTCGCCTCAGGCCAGATGAAGCCGTGGCTCAGTGTCATGGGCAGCACCAGCGCCTCGCCAAGAATCAGGTTGTGGGGTTCCTCCACGAAGGTAGCAGGGCATCCCAATTCCTCAAGGGCCTGGGTCAGGCGTTTGCCGCGGGCCACGCCGCCGGAAAGCAGCGCCACCGCGTAGCCCTGCTGCCGCCAGGTCTGGCAGTCGGCAGCCAGCAGCTTGATCTGGGACTGATACCCGGCCACGCCCTTGCAGCCAAGATCCAATGCCGCGGCGGTTTTCACCCCGCCCAGCCCGTGCAGCAGCTCTGACAGGGTGACCGTGGGATAGTCCTCCATGGCCTGGAGCAGCGTGTCCCAGTCCAGCAGCAGCTTCTCCTGGGCCTTCACAGCCTCGCCGCGATCCATGGCGGATTGCAGCTCCTCGCCAAAGCCCCGCAGGCGCTCTTCACAACGGTCGCGCAGCTGGTCGGGCTGGCACAGGAGGATGATCTCCGGCCGGAACCAGTCCAGCAGGGTGACGGTTTCCCCGGTCAGAACAGGCAGCCATGCGCGGATGCGGCGGAAAGGCAGCCCCTGCTCCATCAGCTCTGCGTCGGCCAGCAGCTGGGAGGAGCGGCGCTCGATTTCAGCTGCCCGGGCTGCGTCCACTGCTTTGGCCCGGGCCTTGGGGGCCACCTGCTCATCAAAGAAGGAGGGCAACTCGTCGTCGTCCTCGGGCAGGGGAGGCAGGTCGGCAAAGAGCAGGGATTCCCCGGCCTTCTCAGGCGAAGCGCCCTCCACCGCCTCGCGCATGCGGCGGGCGGCCTCGGCGGCGGCGCTTTCCGGCAGCAGCACCTCCGTGGCGGGAGTCAGCAGTGCCTCGGGTACCCGCTCCAGGCTGCGCTGACTGATGCAGTCGAAGGAGCGGATGGAGTCCACCTCATCGTCGAAGAATTCAATGCGCAGGCTCTGGGCGCTTCCCGGCGGGTAGCAGTCCAGAATGGCGCCGCGCATGGCGCACTGCCCCTTGCCCTCCACCATGTCCACCCGCTCGTAGCCCATGCGGGTCAGGCGGCGGATCAGTCCGTCCGGGGCGATGCAGTCGCCGGGGTGCAGGCGCAATGTAGCTGCGCGGAAGGAATCAGCTGGAGCCATGCGCTGCATCAGCGCGTCCACGGAGGCGCACAGCAGCCGGGTTTCTCCGCAGGTCACCCGGGCAAGGGTCTCCAGACGGCGCCAGGCGCTCTCATGGCTGGACGCGCCACGGGTCAGGTCAAGCTCGCCTCCGGGCAGGCACGCGGCCTGGGACCCCAGCAGCTGCTGGGCGTCCTCGGC
>CAMDVP010000290.1 GCA_945877525.1 uncultured Clostridia bacterium
GGAAGCTCCTGCGCATAGGCCTCCTTCCCGCTAAGCCGCGCTTCCATGGCCTCGCTCAACCGGCGCAATTCCAGCAGCCGGCGGGACATAACCCAGTGGACCGCAAGCCCGCATACGGGCAGCCACAGCAGCAAAAATCCCATCAGCAGCCACGGGCGCAGGGAAACTGGCGGCAAACTGTAATGCACCGTCAGTACCCACTCCTCATGGAGCAGCGGCTGGGTACAGGAGGCATCGGTCCGCTCCGGGGCAGCGCTTGTGCAGCAAAAGGTATTCCTTCCGTCAGACAGGCTGATCTGGAAGCTTCCGTCTGTCAGCGAAGCCCAGAAGCCCTCGTTCAGCAGGATGGAACAATACACAGGCAGAGAACCGGCGCATACGGCCGTCATCATCATCTGTCCGCCCCAGCTGCTTCGGAGGAAGCATTGGCCCTGCGCATTGCCAATCTCGCTTGAGATGATGTCCCAATGCTGGTAGAACTCATCCTCAAAGGGCGTATCGGCGGTCAGTGTGATGACGCAGTCGTCCGGGAAGGTGGTCACCAGGAGATCAATGCCGCTGAGCCGGGACAAATAGGGTTCCAGAGAACGCCCCAGCTGGGTAGCCGTATACACCCGCTCATAGGTGCTGTCAATCTCTCCCGCGAGCAGGTGCTGATAGGCGTCGCTCTCAGCTGCGCGTTCAGACAGCGTTTGAAGGCGGCTGAGCATATCGTCCACTCTCTGTGCGGCTGTCGCAGCGGCGATGTGCATGGATCGATCCGCCTGAGTTCGGGTTTCCCGGGCAATGGCGTAGCTGCATCCCAGGTATGACAGCATGGTGGAAAGAAGCGCCAGCAGCACCGTGATGGTGACGCATCTGCTCAGGAACCCCTTGGCTATGTGATGCCTCACGTTTCTTCCTCCGCTCCGTGGTCCCGATACTGCTGGGGCGTCATACCTGTATGCCGGCGGAACAGGTCGATGAAATAGGTGCTTTTGTGATAGCCAACGGCATCCCCGACCTCGTACACCTTGTCCTGGGTTGTCCGCAGAAGGCGTTTGGCCTCTTCCATGCGGCATTCGGTCAATATATCCAAATAGGATTTGCCAAGCTGCGCGGCCAGAAGCCTGGACAGATGCGTCGGATGCACGGCCACATGGGCCGCCACATCGGCAAGCGTAATGCTTTCGCGGAAATGGCGCCTGATATAGCCGACTGCCTGCCGTACAGTTTTGGAGGTTTCAGGAGGAAGCATATCGCCGCCGCGTTCCTGATCCAGGGATTCCCGAACCCTGGCAAGCGTCTGGATAAACGACTTGGAATCATCCAGCTTCAGGATATATCCTGTGACGCCGCTTTCTATGGCCTGCTTGGCATAATCAAAATCCGCGTAGGCGCTGAAAAACAGGATTCTGGGAGGGTTTTCCATAGCGGCGACACGCCTGGCCAGCTCTGTTCCATCCATGACAGGCATCAGCACATCTGTCAGAATGACGTCCACAGGCTGCTTTTTGAGAATATCAAGCGCCTCCTGGCCATTGGACGCCTCACCGGCAATTTCAAATCCCATCTCGTCCCAGGGATAGAAGCGAATCGTATATTCCCGCATGAAGGGTTCATCATCCACGATCAGCAGCCGGTACACAGGCACCTCTCCTCTCCTTGTTGGCGATATCATTATAACAGAAAATGTGCTTTTTGCATTCTTTTTTTGCCATATTGTTGAGATTGCGAAGCATTTGCTTGTTTTGTGGCATTTACTGACCATCCAGAGCATTATACAATAAAACAGTCGAGAGGAGGCGCCCTATGGAAAATCAGAGCATACGCGCCCGCTGGAAAACCGTCAGGCATGATGCGCTTTATTACCGCTATCTATATCTGCTGCTGATTCCGGTGATTGCCTGGTACGCCATCTTCTACTATGTTCCGCTGTTTGGACTGACGATGGCTTTTCAGGATTATCGGTATAGTCTTGGGTTTGCGGCAAGTCCCTTCGTCGGGCTGAAAAATTTCCGGACGCTGTTTGCAGATCCGTATTTCGTTCAGGCCTTTTCCAATACATTTCTGATTGCACTGCTGCGAATTGTGTTTGTTTTTCCCGCATCCATCCTGCTGGCCCTGCTGCTCAACGAGGTGCGCAGCCACGCGGTCAGGAGTATTGTACAGACCATTACCTATCTGCCTCACTTTTTCTCCTGGGTTTCCATGGCGGGGCTGCTACGCATGGTGCTGGCGGAGGATAGCGGCCTTGTCAATATGCTTCTTCAGGCGCTGGGGCTGAAGCAGGTGCGCTTTCTGACGGACAACGCCTGGTTTCGGGTGATTCTGATACTCTCCGACATTTACAAGGATGTGGGCTGGAATTCCATTATCTATGTAGCGGCGTTATCGGGCATTTCACCCAGCCTGTATGAATCTGCCGTGCTGGACGGGGCCAACCGCCGTCAGCTGGCATGGCACGTCACGCTGCCGGGTCTGGCGCCGACCATCACCATCATGGCCATTATCTATGTGGGCGGAGTGTTTAACCAGGGCTTTGACCAGGTATATAACCTGTACAATCCGCTGGTCTATTCCGGCGGCGACATTATCGATACCTATATTGTCCGCATGCTGAAAACCAATTTCAACATGTCCGTCTCCGCTGCCTCCAGCTTTATCAAGTCGGTCATCTGCATGCTGTTCCTGCTGATCAGCAATACGGTGGTGAAACGCCTTGGACAGGAAAGCATCTACTGATTTCGACGGAAAGGAGCGCTGCCCATGATCCGGCAAAAATCCCGCTGGGATGCGGTGCTGATAACCTTCCTTTGCCTGATGGCACTGATCATGGTTATTCCCTTTTGGCAGATTATTGTCATTACTTTTTCAAAGCCCCGGGACTATCTGCTGCATCCCACCCACCTGTGGATTTATCACTGGGATGCTTCCGTCATGCTGGGTATCCTCAAAACGCCAAGCATTCACCGAGGGCTGCTTGTCAGTCTATTTGTGGTGATCGTCGGATGGCTGGTAAGCATGCTGCTGACCGTAGCCGGCGGCTATGCCCTGTCCCACAAGCGTCTTCCAGGCCGCAGCCTTTTGCTGACGCTGCTGGTGATTTCCATGTATTTCAGCGGAGGCATTATTACCATGTATGTGCTGCTGAGGCGGCTGCATCTGCTCAACACGCTGTGGGCCATGTTTCTCCCCGCAGCCTGCAACACCTTTTACCTTATGCTTGTCAAGAACTATATCACCTCGCTGTCCCCGGAACTGGAGGAAGCGGCCCGCATTGACGGCTGCAACGATATCGTGATTCTTGTTAGAATCATCATCCCTGTATGCAAGCCTGTGCTGCTGACAGTCAGCATGTTCTACATTGTGGGCTACTGGAACGACTACTTCTCCGCCATGATGTATGTGGATTCCAGCGAACTGTATCCCCTGGCGCTGATTCTGCGAAACGTCATCATCAGCCGGACCACGGCCATCAGCTCTCTGGCCGGCACGGCGGCCAGCAGTCCTACCGAGCAGTATTCCATGGCTCTCATTCTTGTGTCCATGCTGCCC
>CAMDVP010000291.1 GCA_945877525.1 uncultured Clostridia bacterium
GCCCTGACCGGGAGTCCAGAGGGCAGCGCCCTCTGGCACGTTCCAACCAGAAGAAAGGACAGGTGTCTGTATGGGCCGTTCATGGATGATTGCCTCCGGGAAGGGGGGCGTGGGGAAATCCACCATTGCCGCGGCACTGGGGACAGGCCTGGCCCGGGAAGGACGCCGGGTATGCGTGGTGGACGCGGACATCGGCCTGCGGGATCAGGACGCGATTCTTGGCGTAGAGAACCGCATCGTATACGACCTGGTGGACGTGGCGAACAAGGAATGCCTGCTGAACCAGGCGCTCATCAGCCCTGACGGCGAGGAAAACCTGACCCTTCTGCCCGCGGCCCAGTTTGCCCGGGCAAAGGAGCTGGAGCCCAAGGCCTTCCGCAAAATCCTGCGGCAGCTCAAGGAAATGAACGACGAGGTGCTGATCGACTGCCCCGCGGGCATTGAGCGCAGCCTGCGCGGCCTGATGAACAGCGATGTGGATGAAACCATTGTCATCTGCACACCGGACGACGTGTGCATCCGCAACGCCGAGCGGGTCTGCGGGCTGATGGAGCAAAAGCGCCTGCCCCGGCCCCAGGTGATTGTCAACAGGCTGAACCCGGCGCTGATCGAATATGGCGATATGTACGCAGCGCAGGTGGTCGCCCAGGTGCTGGATCTGCCCCTGCTGGGCGAAGTGCCCGAGGAGCCCATGATCTACCGCGCCCTGCTGGCCCACATGAACGTAATGGACGTGGCCTGCGAGGGACGCGAGGCCCTGGTGCGCATCGCCCGCCGCATGAGGGGCGAGAGCGTTCCCCTGCCCTGCTATGGCACGGCGGCGCTTCCCTGGTACCGCCGGCTCTTCCGCCCCAAGCACAAGGAGGTCAAACGGATTGATTGCTGAAAACAGGCGCGCCCGCGCCCATATTGACAAAACGCTGATTGTGCTGGTGTTCGGTCTGGCGCTGTTCGGGGTGCTGGCCGTGTGCATCGCCACCTACTCCACCAACTCCAGCTCTGATGCGTCGCTTCTGCACCATATTGTGGAATCCTCTTCGGCCATTCGCCAGTGCATTTTCCTGTTTATGGCGCCCTTTATCCTACTGGTCATCACCAGTATTCCCTATGATTTCTTCCGCCGCCACGCCGAACTGATCTATTTCGGCAGTACGCTGCTGGTAACCCTGGTGTGGATTTTCAACCGTGCCGCGGGCGTGAAGGCATGGCTGGACATCATCTGGGGCTTTACCATCCAGCCCTCGGAGTTTGCCAAGCTGGCCATGATCCTCATGCTGGCCAAAACCCTCTCCCGCTACGACCGGCCCATGTCCACCTTCCGCGAGTTTGTGAAGATTATGGCGCTGGTGCTGGTGCCCTGCGCTATCATTCTGCTTTCGGGCGAAACGGGCTCCATGATGGTGATTGTATTTCTGTTTGCCGTCATGCTGTACTTCTCCAATGTGGACATGAAGCTGCTTTTGACCATGGCAGCCGTGGCTATTCTGGGTGTGCTGGCGCTGTACGGCTTCATGGTGGCCACCGGCTCGGATGACTACCGTCTGGCCCGCATCATGGCCTTCATCAACCCCGACCTTTCCCCCGAAAAGGACGCCTATCAGCAGCTGAACAGCAAGATGGCCATTGGCTCGGGCGGATTATGGGGCATCGGCATGTTTGTGGATGGCTCCATGTCCCAGCTGAATTATGTGCCCGCCGACCAGACCGACTTTATCTACGCCACCATTGGCGAAGCCTTTGGCTTTGTGGGCTGCTTCACCATCCTGATTGTGTACCTGCTGATTATCCTGCGCATGCTGTATCTGGCCCGGTATACCCGGGACAAGTTCGGCATGCTGATCATCACCGGGGTCATGGGCATGCTGCTGTTCCATGTATTTGAGAACATCGGCATGACCCTGGGGCTGATGCCCATCACGGGCATTCCTCTGCCCTTCCTTTCCTACGGCGGCTCGAACATGGTAACCAACATGGGCGGCGTAGCCCTCGTGCTGAACGTGACGAAAAACCGCAGCCTGTCCGCCACGGTGCTGACGCCCCAAACCCGGGCCAATCCCTATCGCTTCCATACAAGGCGAATATAATACTACTCTGTTCCTATAATCATTTTTTCATGTTACACAAGGATTTCGCCTCTGCGGAGGCGAGCAGAGGGCTTTGCGGTCATCGTCGCTCCGCTTTCGACTTCCGCCTTCGGCGGACTCGCCACTGGCGAGCCGTCGCCCTCTGCACTCCTTCGCTCCGCATCCTTATAATAGTATAGACTAATGCTGTGCTGTATTAAAAACATAGCAACAAGGGAACGGCCCCGAAGGTTTCCAAAGGGCGACCGGAAAGCCCTTTGGTCGCGCCCGCAGGCGCGAAACCTCTGCCTTTGGCAGAGCAATTGTTCTATGCGAGAACAGTATGAGCACGCAAAAAAACGGAGGGGTGCAAGCCTCTCCGTTTTTGATGGTAATTCAGGGATGATCCTCCAGAATGGCCTTGGCCGCCTTCTTGCCCGCGCCCATGGCCAGGATCACCGTCGCAGCGCCAGTCACCGCGTCGCCGCCGGCATAAACATTCTTCTTGTCGGTGCGGCCGTTTTCGTCCGCCGTGATGCCGCCCCAGCACTCCGTGGGCAGGTCGGGGGTGGTTTTCTTGATAAGGGGGTTGGGGCTGTTGCCAATGGCCACAATCACCGTTTCCACCGGCAGTTCAAAATCGCTGCCCGCCTTTGGTACGGGACGGCGGCGGCCCCGTTCGTCAGGCTCGCCAAGCTCCATCTCCACGCAGGCCATCCCCCGGACAAAGCCGTTTTCATCCCCCAGGATGGCCGTGGGGTTGGTCAGCAGGCGGAACTGCACGCCTTCCTCCTTCGCATGGTGGATTTCCTCCTTGCGGGCGGGCATCTCCGCCTCGCTGCGGCGATAGATGATGGTCACCTCCGCGCCCAGGCGGCGGGCACAGCGCGCAGCGTCCATGGCCACGTTGCCGCCGCCGATCACCGCCACCCTTGCGCCCACCTTCACGGGGGTGTCATGCTCGGGGAAGGTGTAGGCGCGCATCAGGTTGATGCGGGTGAGGAACTCATTGGCCGAGTACACGCCGCACAGGCTTTCGCCGGGAATCCGCTGGAAGTTGGGCAGACCCGCGCCGCTGCCAATGAACACCACGTCGTTGTCCTCCAGCAGCTCGTCCACCGTCATGGCGCGGCCCACCACCGCGTTGGTGATAATCTTCACGCCCAGGGCGCGGATGGAGTCAATCTCCTTCTGAACCAGGGCCTTGGGCAGGCGGAATTCGGGAATGCCGTACATCAGCACGCCGCCGGGGGTGTGCAGGGCCTCGTACACCGTGACCTCCCACCCGGCGCGGGCCAGGTCGGCTGCGCAGGTCAGCCCTGCGGGGCCGGAACCCACCACCGCGGCGCGCTTGTCGCAGAAGGGCTGTTCTTCCGACGGGGCGCCTTCGCCCTTCATCACGATATC
>CAMDVP010000292.1 GCA_945877525.1 uncultured Clostridia bacterium
GGGACTACTACGAGCGCGCCCAGCTGTATCTGGGCAGCGGAGATTTTGCCACCGCCGCTCAGCTGTTCAGCCAGCTGGGGGAATACGAGGATTCGGCGGATTACGCGCTGTACTGCGCCGCGCTGTACGCCCTTCATGAGGGCGAGCTTGACCTGGCCCGAACCAACCTGACGCAGGTGGCGCCTTTCAAGAGCAGCGGGCGTTACCTGCGCCTGCTGGAGGCCATGACCCTGGAGCGCTCCGGCGACCTGGAGGGCGCGCTGGCCATCTATGACGCGCTGGGCTCCTTTGAGGCCAGCGCCGATGCCGCAGAACGGCTGCGCACAGCCATTCCCAGGAAAAAGCTGGAGCATGCCTCCGCCCTGATGAACGCGGGGCGCTATGAGCAGGCTCTGAAGGAACTGGAGGCTATGGACGGCTATGGTGAAAGCGCCACGCTGGCGGAAAGCTGCCGTCAGGCCATCACCAGTGCCGCCTATGAGCAGGCAGAGCAGCTGTACGCCGAGGGAAAATACGAGGAGGCGCTTTCCGCCTTTGAATCTTTGGGCGACGCGCTGGACGCGAAGGCCCGGGTGCTGGCCTGCCGCAGCGCCATGTACCGCAGCCTGGAGGCGGACTACCGCACGGCCTCCCTGTCCACGGCGGAATCGCTCATCGACCGCTATGCCGAGATGGAGGACTATCTGGACAGCGCCCTGCGGCGCAAGGCCCTGGAGAGCCGCTTCCGCACAAACCTGACGCTTTTATCCTCCGCCGCATCCAGCCCGTATGTGCGATATGGCAGCTATCCCGCCCTGGAAAGCGGCTCGCCTGCGCCCCTGACCTGGCGAGTCATCGCCGCGGAGAACGGCTGCGTGACCCTGCTGTGCGAGCAGGTGATTGACGCCATGAGCACTGAACAGGCCGACTCGCTGGCCCTAACCCTGACCCCGGAGGAGCAGGCCGGGCTGGTCAGCCTGGGACTGCCCCGGGAGGCTCAGGTATCCGGCCTGCCCGCCCTGGCCTGCGATGCTACGCCCTATGCTGCAGCCCAGGGCGTATATCAGGGCGAGGGCGGGGCCATGTGGCGCCTGGCGGACACAAAGGGTGTAGACCGAAGCCTGGTCGTATGGTATAATGGCACCGTGATTCGCGGAGGCCTGCCCTGCGGGGACGAGGCTGTCGGCGTACGCCCGGTCTGCGTGGTTTCCCTGGAAAAATACGCTTTCTCCCAGGGAGATGGCAGCGCCGCCGATCCCTTCCGGTAACTCCCCCAATTTCTGCGAAAGAGGACTGACAATGATTTACAGGCGTATTGACCTTCCCACCCTGTCCGGGGGCAGTGTACCCATGGACATGTATCTGCCTGCCGTGTCCGGCGAAATCGACCCTTCTCCCAGCCGCCCGAGCATTGTGATTTGTCCCGGCGGCGGCTATCATTTTCTCTCCGAACGGGAGGCCGAGCCCATTGCCCTGCGGTTTGCGGGCATGGGCTTTAACTGCTTTGTGGTATGGTACCGTGTGGCGCCCCACCGCTATCCCCTCCCCCAGCAGGACGTGGCCTGCGCGGTGGCCTACGTTCGCCACCATGCCGCGCAGCTGCACAGCCACCCGGACAGAATTGCCGTCATGGGCTTTTCCGCCGGCGGGCATGCCGCCGGAAGCCTGGGCGTGTGGTGGCCAAAGGCTGAGCTCTGGCAGCCCCTTTCCCCGGAGGACGTGCGGCCCAACGCCATGGTGCTGTGCTACCCTGTCATTACCGGCGGCCCCCAAGCCCATCGAGGCTCCTTTGTCAATCTCAGCGGCACGGAGGATGCATCGGCCCACGCCGCCTTCTCCCTGGACGAACAGGTCACCGCTCAAACGCCCCCCGCCTTCCTGTGGCACACCTGGGACGATGCCAGTGTGCCCGTGGAAAACACACTGTTCATGGCCTCCGCCCTGCGCCGCAGCGGCGTGACAGCCGAGGTGCACATCTTCCCCCACGGCTGTCATGGACTGGCCCTGGCGGATGAAACCACCACGCGGCCTGATTGCCCTGAGATGCTCCTGTCCGACTGTGCCCAGTGGCCCTCCCTGGCGGCGCGCTTCCTGAAAGAGACGCTCGGATAAAAATTGTAACATTTTTCATCCGGACAACGCTTTTCCGCCTGCATTCGTCTAATATGCAGGATCGTCCCATCCGGGGCTCCCACCAAGATTCGGAAGGAGACTGACCATGCGCCGCTTCCTGCTGATACTTCTGTGCCTCGTGCTGATCTGCCCCGCCGCCCTGGCAGACAAGACCATCACCCTCACCTTCACCGGCGACGTGACCCTCGGCGGCGAGGAATATCCCCGCACCCAGCCCACCAGCTTTGATTCCGTGGCCGCCGAAATGGGTTATGCTTATTTCTTCGCAAACTTCCGTGATTTTTTTGCCGAGGATGACTTGACGATTGTCAATCTGGAGGGAGTTATTGCCGATTCCGGCCAGGGCGAGGTCAAAAACAAAACCTACCGCTTTCGCGCCCCCACCGAATTCCTGCAGGTTCTCAAGGAAGGCAATGTGGAAGTGGCCGGCCTGGCCAACAACCACACCTATGATTACAGCAAGCAGGGCTATACCGCCACCCTGGAGGCGCTGGCCCAGGCGGGAATCGCCTGTTTTGGCAATCAGGAAATCTACGTTTTTGAGAAGGACGGCCTCAAAATCGCTTTTCTCGGGCTGAATTCCTCTTCCTTCAAGAGCAGCCAGGAATGGCTGAAGAAGGAAATCGCGCGTCTGAAGGAAGAGGAAGGCGTAAACGCCGTGGTATTCACCGTCCATGCGGGGCAGGAATACGGCATGCACCGTCTCCCTGCCCAGGAGTATTACGGCCGCTTTGTCATCAACAACGGCGCGGATCTGGTCGTCATGAATCATCCCCATGTGATGCAGGGCATCAATGTGTACAACAACCGCGTGATATGCTATTCCCTTGGCAATTTCTGTTTTGGCGGAAACAAGACCGTACGCGCCATCAATTCCATGATTGCCCGGGTGACCATGACCTTCTCAGACGATGGCGTTTTTCTCGGGCAGCAGCTGGCGCTGTACCCCATTCACATTTCCGGCACCGACCCGCAGAACAACTACCAGCCCTGCTTTGTAACGGGCGACGAGGCCAACGAGATCATCCGCCTGGTGCAGATCGACACGGATTATCCCATCAACCCATTCTCCGAGGAGGCCGGCTGCGCCCTGCAGGATTATGTGCCTGCCAATCCTCCCACGGAGGAGAACTGACACACAGCATTCCCATTACAGACAGACCGGCGCCTCATTGTGGAGCGCGCCGGTTATTTTGTCCCATGTCCTCTGCCTCAAAGGTTCAATGCAAAAGGCGCTTCCCGCCTTTCGACGGGAAGCGCCTTTTCGGTTTGGAATTACTCAGCCTTGGGGCCGGCGGCAACCAGCGCCTTGCCGGCTTCGTTGCCGGTGTACTT